>NZ_RCVZ01000015.1 GCF_003668575.1 Falsibacillus albus
TTCTGGTTCCCTTTATCACGAAATCCGCTTCTGACGGGCATCAGATCCCCATTCTGGTTCCCTTTATCACGGAATTCTCTTCCGATGGGCATCAGATCCCCTTTCTGATTCCCTTCATCACAGAATTTTCTTCCGATAGGCATCAGATCTCCATTCTGATTCCCTTTATCACGGAATCCACTTCTGACGGGCATCAGATCCCCATTCTGGTTCCCTTTATCACGGAATTCACTTCTGACGGGCATCAGATCCCCATTCTGGTTCCCTTTATCACGAAATTCTCTTCTGACGGGCATCAGATCTCCATTCTGATTCCCTTTATCACAGAATTTTCTTCCGACAGGCATCAGATCTCCATTCTGATTCCCTTTATCACGGAATCCACTTCTGACGGGCATCAGATCCCCTTTCTGGTTCCCTTTATCACGGATTTCTCTTCCGACGGGCATCAGATCCCCATTCTGGTTCCCTTTATCACGATATTCTCTTCTGACGGGCATCTGATTTCCTTACTAGTGTTTTCAAGCTCTTAATTTTAAATATGTAATATTCAGCTTGTAACTTTGGAATTTTTTACTTATAAAAGGTTTGATCGGCTTTTATCTTTTAACACTTTCGAAACATGCAAGTCGCCCTTCACCTATTCCAGCGGTCACTATTAGACCTCGCTTAATGTCTGGTTGTCCTCACCCACTTAGGGATCATACCCTAGGATTGGATTACATTCCTCAATAATATTCATTAAATAACATTTTTCCTCTCTAAGGAACACCATATTCGCTGCTGCGCTTGGTTCAGGAGAAAAATGTATAAAAAAGAACCAGCAATTTTTGCTGGTTCAATTTTTCCTCAATTTTTTTTAAACCGAATTAAAATGTTTTTGCAGCATCTTTTGCGCGGGCAATTGCGTTTGCTTTGATTTCTTCCGCTTTGTCCGGCATTGCATTGTGACCTTCAACAAAGATTCCATCGAAGGAAGGCACACCGAAGAACTGCATCAATACGGAAAGATAGCGATGCCCCATTTCCATCCCTGCTGCCGGACCTTCGGAATATACGCCTCCACGTGCTTGGATGTGAACCGCTTTTTTGTCTGTCAATAGACCGACCGGCCCTTGTTCTGTATACTTGAATGTCTTCCCGGCAACCGCCACTGAATCAAGATATGCTTTCATCACTGGCGGGAATGAGAAGTTCCATAATGGAGTGACGAAAACGTATTTGTCAGCTGAAACAAATTGCTCGCTCAACTCAGCCAAACGGCCAACCTTTGCTTGCTCTTCTGATGAAAGTTCTTCAAATCCTTTTCCTGTTTGGAGTTTTCCCCATCCGCTGAATACATCCGCATCGATTTGGGGGATATTTTCACGATATAGATCGATATGAACGACCTCATCATTCTGATTTGCTTCTTTATAAGAATCAATAAATGCCTTCCCGACTGCCATGCTGTAAGATTGAGTATCATCGTGTGGATGAGCAGTGATGTACAATACTTTTGCCATTATTAAACGTCCTTTCTAAATTAAGTATAAGATAGTTTGCTGCAACAAACAGAAAACCATTCGTTTCCGTTTGTCTTGAATTAATATATCTTTAATTCAGAGTAATTATAAAGGCGATATTTATATTTTGCAACTAATAAGTTTGTCGGGCGAAAAAATTCCGAATGTATTTAATATCAAAAATATATTCAAAAAAAAAAGAACTTTGTTAGTCAACAAAGTTCAATCCCTTGATTCAAAATAAGGATTTCCGCTGATCAATTTTCTTGCCTCTTCGGTCAGTTCGAATTCAAGATGCTCCATCCCAGTATCTTCGCTATGAAGACTGCCGTCAAAATGCACCGGCTTACCTTCCATACACACATCACCCCCAATTAGTTATTTAATAGTATGTACTACCATTTTACTATTTACTTATGATTTATTGCATTTATTTTTTGATTATTTAGAAAATAATATTTATTCCCATTGGATTTTAGTGTAAAATTACACTAAAATGATAAAAAATACAAAATGGAGGGAATCATGAAAAAGAAGTTGCTATCATTGCTGCTTATTGTTTTTTGTATCCTATTTGGAGGATTCGGTATATTGTATGATGGACTGTACGGAAATCCTTTCCGAGATTATTTGATGAAAAATGACACAATGAGATATTTAAATGATATCGGGTATACAAAAAATGATCTTTTGTCAGTAAGAACAAACTATTCTATGAAAATAAATTCGGATAAAGTCAAAGGAACACTTGCTAAGGTGACTTTCAAGGATGAGCCCCAAGACACATATATTTATTTTCAACAGAATTCTAACCAAAAAATTATCCAGGCATGCGACTACTTAGATGGGCACATAATGAAAAATAACTATACGCCTGAACGAAAACACATGCTTAAAAACTGCAAAAGCATCTACTAAACAGGGTATGCCCCATGGTGACAGGCACCAAGGGGGCATACCCTCTTGCTTCATTTGTATTTTTCTGCTTCTTCCTCGAGTTCTTTTTCGATTTCTTCATCTGGGACTAATATATTTTTTTCTTCTGTTTGCAGGTGGCGTTTTATTTCCCTGAGCTGCTGTTTGATTGTTGATAAACTATAGAGGACATAGATCACAAACAGAATCGGCAGGATGAATGTAAATATAGATAGGATGCCAGCCATTTTATTGTTCAATCACTCCTTTTGTTTGATGAACTCTTATGGATTCTTGTTCGATCGCTTCAATGTATGCTTTGATTTCCTTTTTATTTTTCAGTGTAATGACCTCATTATTTGACCCTTTTGCCAGAAAGTCTTGAAATCGTACATTCATTTTTTCTTTTCGAGGAAAATAAGTCGTCCAAATGAATTTGAGAAATTCCCAATCAAGCTTTTCCTTACAGCCTTCCCCAAGATCCGGACGTGTCCTGCCAATGTTTTTCAGCCATCTTTTGAATACTCGAAAAAGACATACGCGGCGGGGCAGCTCCAGGTAGATGATCGTATCAGCTTTCTCTGCTCTGATTTCATATGTATTGGTGTAATTCCCTTCCATGATCCATGAATTTCTTTCCGCAATATTTCTCTGTGCAGAAGAAAAATCTTCAAGGCTCGCTTGAACCCAGCCCGGCTTCCAAAAGTATGCATCCAAATGAAATACTGGAATATTCAAAGCTGTCCCTAGCCTTTTTGCAAACGTTGATTTCCCTACGCCAGCACTTACCCCAATCACCATGATCCTTTTCATGAATTCCTCTTCCCCCTTTTCCACACTCATTTTTCCATTATAGACCAATTATCTGAATATAGGGGAAATACTTTTTCTAATTGTCAAATAAATTCGCAAAAAAAATCAGGATTATCCATCCTGACATGCGTTTTTCCAATATTTCCAGGCAACCATATACTCTTCAAGATCATTAGGATGATGAATCAGACAAGTCCCCATCCGCAAAAACAAGCCTATTAAGACCTCTCCATATAAGAAATGCCCACATATAGCGTGATAGCCATTTAATTCTGCTGCTGCACATTCGATTGTTTCACGGGACAAATCATCTGGTGATGAGCAAAAGGCATAAATCAAGTCATACAATGGATCTCCATAAATGGGAGTTGGATCGATCACACCACTTAAATCGCCATCATTGAATAAAAAATTATGAACCCCGCAGTCTCCGTGAATCAAGAATGGAGCATCCAAATATGAATAGCGTTCAGGTTGATCGACTAGCCCGCGTACATATTGAATATCCTCCACACTCAAGAATCCTTGTAGCAGTCCCGACGTTTCTTCGATCCTCCCATGCAAAAACGCGCGCCATGAATCCTTCTCCTCACCAAGCCAGCCCCACTTGGCATGATCCTCTTCTTTCTTGTAATGGTTGATTGCCTCATGAACCAAGATTTTTAACATTTTCTTTTTATGTCTTCGGGTATAATTTGTAGAACCCTGTAAGAATGTGTATACGATATAGCGATTAGCAGGATCTTGATACACTAGATCAGGAAAGTGCTTGACCGATTGATAATTCTGTAAAAACCCTGCCTCTGCCGATAAGACTGTTTCCTCATTCAATTTCACTACAAAGCGATGGTGATCACGTTCAAGCAGTAGAAATACTTCGCTGGATGTGCCCCCGGAAAGCGGCACGACTTGGATACTGGTGTCAGAAATTATTTGTTTCACAGTTAATTCATTAATGATTTCTCTTATGTCCATATTTCACCTTCATCATTTTAAATCAAGAGCCACCTGGACCCATGTAGCGATTATCCCCCTGAACGTAATTGGAATCATCCCCAGGTTTTGCGTGCGGGTGTGTTGTGGTCTCAGGGTTATTGTTGTTTTTCTTTCTTCGACGATCAATGTAATAGGCAAATCCGATCGCTCCTGCAATTGGTATGAGTAGCCAAATCATCCAATCCCCTCCTTTTTACCATATTAACACAATATTCCATTTATTTTTTGATTTTTCTTACTCCACTACAGCTTTGCTTGAAAAAGATTCGATGGCACATCAATCAAAAACCTGAGATAATAAAAGAAAAAAAGGTGGAAATGTTCGAATGCGCATCTATGGAGCACTTATTTCACTGAGTTTGATTTGGGGTCTATCATTCGTTTTTATTAAATGGCTTTCAGAATTTGCAGGTGTCTGGGGAACTGTATTCATCCGCTGCTTAGCAGGAGCGGTCATCCTCCTTCCGATTCTATACATAAAGAGAAAGGAAATCATCAGACCGATTCCGTGGAAAAACTTGATCATCGTCGGGATTTTGAACTGCGGACTCCCATGGGGATTGATTTCCTTAAGTGAAACGGCACTAAACAGCAGTACAGCTGCTGTATTGAATGCAATGACACCGATTTGCACCGGCTTAATCGGGTTCCTTTTCTTTTCAAACAAACTTAATCGAATGCAATGGGCGGGCATCTTCATTGGGTTTATTGGTATTTGGGTGTTGATGGGTGCTCACGTAAAACCGGTAGAAACTTTTAGCTTTGTCGGTTTTGGCACGATGCTCCTCGCCACTATCTGCTACGGGTCGGCATCACAGTTCACTAAGCATTATTTGAATGGGGCAGGAGTCGTTTTGATCACGACCGTTTCCTTACTGACGGGGTCGTTGATCGGGCTGTTGGGAATGATTTTGTCAGGTCCTTCAATGACAGAACCTCTTTCGGGTGAAGTATGGATATCCATTATTGGTTTGGGATGTTTCGGTTCAGGTATTGCCACACTCCTCTATTTTTATATCATGACAAAGGGAAGTCCGGAGTTTGCCTCTACTGTCACCTATATCATACCCGCTACAGCAATGATTTGGGGATATGTCCTCCTTCATGAACATATCACGAAAAACTTAGTGATCGGTTTGTTGATCATCTTTACCGGCATTGCCATGACCAAGGCAAGGAAAAGAAAAATCATCGGTGGGCAACCGGCAAGAAAACACGCCTAATCACTCTTTTGAACTGCATTTGCAGTTCTTTTTTTGTGCCTCATTTATCATTTATTCAACATGCTTCTTAAATACCGTAATTGACAATACACGACGACACTACATTTTTTCAAAAATATCCCAATCACCCTTGATAAATGACATCACCGTCATTTATAATAATGACAAAGATGTCATTTTAAAAGGGGTATGTAAATGAAAACATTATTCAGGAATAAACAGTATTTGTTTTTGATTTGCGCACAAATCGTCTCAAGCCTTGGGGATTGGCTGAATATTTTAGCTCTATTGATCCTTGCCGGTGTGGATTTTCACGCTTCTCCATTGGGCATCACTTTGTTGATGCTTTGTTTCTCGATTCCAATGACGCTTTTTGGCCCATTTACTGGGGTATTCGCCGACCGATATGATCGCAAAAAGTTGATGGTTGCTGCCGATCTCATCCGGGCAGCAGCCGTATTCGGAATCGTTTTTGCCCCTGCTTTGTGGACTGTCTACATCTTGGTCTTTCTCCAAAGTTCATTTTCAGCGCTTTTCACTCCTGCCAAAAATGGAAAATTGAAAGAAATCATTCCTGATGATCAAATGCAACAAGCGGTTACGATCAGTGCCATGATCGATCAAGTCAGCAAGATCATCGGACCGGTCCTCAGCGGTTTGTTAATTTCGGCATTCAGCACCAAGGCTTCTTTTTATATAGATGCCGCAACGTTCATCCTATCAGCCATCTTTTTATCACAATTAACCATCAGTGTCCCCAAGAGAATATCAGAGAATCATTCCAAGAAGAAAAACCGTATCTTTCATGATATGATGGACGGCTTTTCCTTCATTCGCTCTATTCCGATATTGTTATTAGGGCTTTGTGTTCTTAGTTCCGTTCTCTTAGTGCTACAGATTGCTGATAATCAAATCATCATCCTTCTTAGAGAAGTTCCGCATTCACCTGTGAAAATATTTGGCTACGCAATGGCAGCATCTGGGGCCGGCATGTTCATCATGTCCATTATCTTGGCGAAAAAAGAAATCAAGTCTGCTCATGCCTTTATTTCAATAGGATCGGTGGGAATCGGTGCCGGCTATGCATTAATGGTGTATTTAGTCCATCAGCCGGTCAATATCATTATGGCATGTCTTCCATTATTGGGTATGCTTGTTGGTATGAGTGCAGCTGCCGTATTCATCCCTTTCAATGTCATGGCGCAAAAAACAACGCCAGTAAACCTAAGCGGAAGGATATTTGGTACAATAAACAGTATGACTTCGGGAGCAGCCATAATCGGGATGGTGCTTGGAGGCATCCTCGTGGAACTATTTGGCGCCGATACTACTTTTCTGTTGTCAGGAAGTTTTCTGATTATCATAGGGATTGCAGCCATCCTATCAACAGTATTTTTAAAAGGAAGTGATATGTTTGCCAAAGGTAACCAAGGATCACAAAAGAAAGCGCAAGGCTGAAATAGCTGAGGCAGCACGTAAAATTTTCATTCAAAAAGGCTTTGAGCAAACCACCATGACAGATGTTGTGAACTTTACAGGCTTCAGCAGAGGCAGCGTATATCAATATTTCTCAAGCACAGATGAAATGTTTCGCTTCCTGACTGATCAAAGTGATTCTGGGTTCGAGAATACAATCCAGACACTTCTTCAAAAGCATGGATCTGCTTGGAATGCAATTGATGAATATTTAGCTGCCATCCAAGAGAATTTTATTGATAACGAGCTGGGCTTTGGGATTGTTCAGTTCGAATACTTCATAAATAGTGCGCGAAAAGAAGAACGGGCAAATTATTTATTGACTCGGTACAATTCAGCAGTGAAGAGTTTTTCCGACCTGATTCACCATGGCATTCAAAACGGTGAGTTCAAACCGATCCAGCCGGTTGAAGCGATTGTTCTCTTTTTCATTAATGTAACGGATGGTTTACTGATGCAGCGCCTCCTGACGATCAACATTCTCCCCCCTTCAAAAGTTTATGTAAGCGAACAGCTTGAAGGACTGAAAATATATTTAAAACAGGTGCTTCAATTTCACAAAGAATAAAAGTATTTCTGCGGTTTATATTGCAGAAAGAACCAAAAATGCTCACTGGATAATATCCAATGAGCATTTTCCTCTTTGCATAGACCTATTCATTGTCATCATGTTTCTTCCAAACAACTAAAATCAATATCTTACAGTGCTTTACTCAGGGTAACGATTGATTTATCTGCGAAAATTAAAATATATCTGCGAATTTGTAATTATATCTGTGAATACGGACCATATATCTGCGAAAATCCCAATATATCGATTATTCTACAAATTTCTACAAAATCTGACACCTCCATTATAACTCAGATAACCCAGAAACTGTGCAGGAAACCGTTTGGAAATATGACAGCCGGTTATTCCTTTGTCAATTTATAGATGATCGCATTCCCATTTTCACTGACTCTTACGTAAGCGGTATTGGCGCCGTTGCTAAATACACGCTGAATATCATCGGCAAGAAAATATTTTTCGATCCCGTATTCAATATTTTCCCAGCCGACATACGTACCATTTATGATGACATCTCCAGCTTCCTTTTCATAAGGTTTGTTCCAATTTCCATCATGCTGATAATAGCCTGCATACTTCCAATATCCATCCAGGTCCTTTCTTAGAACAACCTGAATTTTCCTTTTCGCTTGGAGCTTATTTTGCAATTCAGGGATCGTGTTGATGTTATAATTGATATGCAGATAATCTCCTTGCATAAACGAACGCAATTCCATCGGCTCTATGGATAGTCGAATATAAGATCCGCTTCTCAGCAAGTTCTCATTCGATGCCGCCTGATAGCTGATCAACCCGATCTGCAGTAGGACCACAACCAGGATCGGGAGCCCTTTTTTCTGTACAAATGATACTCCCTCCCTGACTTTTTCAGGATATTTTCTATCAAAATAAATGGAAAAAGCTAGAAAGATGATTCCCATTATGAGAAGGGACAGGGATTTATTGAACAAATTCCATGCTAGATCGTAATATTTATTGGCAAGAAATATGAACCAAAATATCCAGCCGATGCACCACTCGATGTGCATTTTATTTCGCTTTGAGATATAAATAATCACGATCATCAACACGAAAAAGCCGATATTGTATAGGAAGTATAGTGCAGAAGGGATGTTTTCCAGCATTGTCAGCCCTAAGAAATTGGACAAACCGAGGACAATTGCGGTCCACCTTATTTGTTTCTCCATTTTCCTTAGAAAATAGCATGATAGATTCAAGACGAATATTATTAACCCGATCCATCGGAATTCATGCGTCCATTGATTGAGAAGGATAAATGCCTCTGCATTAATAAGCAAATAATGAAACACCCTCATGCCGATGGACGAAACTCTCCACATCCCCAGAATCAAAACGGCAAGAAGAAATACTTGATAAAATACTTTGTCATTGAACGAAGAGGAAAGGAACATGATGGCATAGCCAGTCGAAAGCATCGTGTAGCGGATGGGAGGCGTCCATTTAAAATAAAGTGATGGCGCTGCAAGTATGATTAAACTAAGAAAAAACCAGATGGCGAAGTTAATATCACTGAAGATTAATGTAGTGATGCCAAAAATCGCCGCAACGGCAAAAATGGTGGCAATGAACGTCACGCTCATGATGATCATGTTCCGAAGGACTCGATTCATGGGATGTGAACTGATGTATTTTAGAAGCCATACACTGCCAGCGACCAATAAGACGGCTGCGCCCAAAAGTATAAAGAAAAAGAACTCTTGATAAAACTCTGACATCAGTTCAAGCCCTTTCATGACGATGAAAACTGCTGAAGCAGTTCCTGTAAGGAAGACCAGCCCTTTATGGGGATTGACTTTAAGGAAATAATAGAATGATAAGGTGAGCAAAACAATATATAAAGCATTCATGAACCAGCCAAATCCATGAAATTCATGGACGATGCCCAAATAAAGTGAATATAAGTGAAAGATGATCAGTCCCATATATTTGATGACCGGGGAATGAAAAATCCCCTTTGCTGCAAAAGATGCCAATAAAAGATTGACGATCGCGGCTGAAAATAATAATATAAACTCTTTCCAAGGCACCCAATCTATCGAGTATCCTTGTGGGTCATAATAGAATGCAAATGCAAGGTTGGCCAAAATGAAGCTCATGATGTAAAAGGGCTGATACTTCGTAACGATGGAAAATATTAGTGCAGGCAAAAGCCAGATTAAAAATAGCCAATAACTGTCTGCGTGGGAATTATAGATCTGACCGATAAGACCGACTGATATCCCGAAAGAAACGGCCCCTGCGACCATCGTCCATCTGCTTAAGAATAGATGCCTTTCTAATAGCTTTGATACGATAAAGCTCACTAAATAGAATATAATGAAGATTGATACGCTAAAAACGACTTTTTCTTCTCGGTCAAATCCCTGCCAATTAGAAGCAAAAAAGTAAGATATCCCTGCAAGAAGCAAACTTATCGCCATTAAGTAACCCGTTCGGATCAATCGAAGCTGAGCCATTTCCAATCCCCCTTTGTCAAACAAACATTTTCTGCTGATGGTTTTTACACATCGTATATAAGTCATAAAGGCTATAATTAAATATATGTTTTGCTGGATTAAGAATACTTACAAACGATCGCATTAATATCTTTTACAGTTAGGATTGATGAAATATGTACGCTGCGGTGCTTCATTTTGAAGATAAAGCAGAAAAGGAGATCAAAAGAATTTGGCATTCATTATCCAAAGAAGGTATCACGGATTATGCATTTGAAATCAAACATCGCAATCCACACATCACAATGGCAAGCTATGAACAACTTCCGTTAGATCAATTTGAAAGTGAATTTATGAGCCACTTTAATCATGTTTCCAGCTTCACTCTTTCCTTTCAAACATTGGGAACCTTTATCCAATCAGGAGCTCTCTTCCTGTCACCGGTACCTACTGGTTCATTCATGCAGATTCATGAGGATTATCACCGAAATTTTATAAAGTATCAGGACCCAAATTCATTATATGTTCCAGAAAAATGGATCCCCCATTGTACATTGGCCAATCGTTTAAATGATGCAAAGCTTCTGGAAGCATTGCATCACTGTACTCGAATTCTTGGTCCCATTCAGGCCAAGGTGACGGAAGCTGCACTCATTCAAGTGTGCAAAGATGAAGCTCCGACTTTGTTCAAAGCTGAATTAATTTAACACAAGGATGAATCATTAATGATGAATTTGGTCCTTTTTGTAAAAGGTATTGATCTCATATGGGGTCTTGATTCTTCAGCTAAATCATTTTCTTTCTTCATCGTTTCATTTTGAAATATCCGGAAAATAAAGCTGTTAGTATACTGCTGTTTCATCCGTGCAAGAATTCGCTTCCTACGGGGCCTCACCTGTCCCGCTGATCCCGCTGGAGTCTAAGTCTTGGACTCCTTTTAACAGCTTGAAATTTACTTAAATCTGTCAGCTTAGTACTTTTCCCATTATTACTTGTAAGTTATTTTCCGAGAGAACAGGGGCATCTTTTTTAATTAATTTCCACCCTTCCTTTATGTATAAATTAATTGCCGGCCTATTATCGGTGCCAGTAGTTAAAACAGCCGTTTTAAGATTAATGTTCTGCAATAAAGTGTCATGCAATTTACTTGCTATACCAAGTCGTTTATATGAATGGTTTACTGCTATTTCAACAAATTCAAAACAATTGGATAACCAAGTATCCCTCTCAATCGCTGATAACTGATAGGCAATTTTTTCTCTATAAAACTGGCCAGGCAAACTTTCATATCCATATGTAAAACCAATTAAATTACCCTCTTCATCTAAGGCTTTCAAACCGAAAAAACCATGATAATTTGCATGTTTCTTTATATTTTTTATAGCATGTTCCTTATCTTCAAGTGAATATTCCTTTCCTAAAAATGTCCTACAATATAGTTCTCCAATTTTTTCTATGTCAGAGTCATTATCATAAAATTGTACAATTTCCACATTTCTCACCCTATTATAGTACCTCCCAAAAATTAATTATTTTGTAATATGTAGTTTTTCAACTCTCAAGGAAAATCAACAATCTACATCGTTTTTTTATTTCACATCAAATGAAGTTTGTTTTCCGTGATCCAAACACTGTTTTTGAAAGGTCAGCAAAGCTGCCCCATGTTCAAACGGGAAGGAAGCTAGAATATGCATGGCAAATGGATCAGTTGTATCGGCCTCGGCTTGAAGAAATGTAAATCCGTATTCCTTGGAGAATAGAAGTTGCAACGAAACTATAAGCCGCAAATGCTCCATATGTTCATGGTTGACTGCTCCACACCATCCCAATTCACATGTATCAATGCGCTCTTCCCCATGATGAAGGAATGAGTACACCATAGGCTCCCCTTCCTTAATCAGCACATAGCTTCCTTCTTTGATGAGATCATTTTGAAAAACTAATCCTTCCCATCTGGATAGAGAAAGTGATGCTACAGGGTTAGCCAGGTGCGTTTCTTCATATGTATGTTTGACTAGTTTTATCAATTTTTCTTTTAAGCAAATATCCTCGGAAACTTCTTGAAGGGTTAAGAGGATATATCCATTTGGAACAGTGGTATTACAGCCTATCCTATGATTCCTTAGCGGAAGTGTCGGCATGAATGTCTTCCGCATTTCATAAAAGCCATTCTGTTCATAAATCAGTTTAAGACGGAGATTGGATTCCCATATGGAAGTCTGCATGGGGATATCTGATGACAGTACACTCTCAAGTTGTCCCAATAGTGCATTGGCCACAGATGGATCACAATCATGGGATAGTTTCATTGCGATGTAGTGACAATAAGGATGAAAGTAGTTTTTCCACGATGTCGCAATCCCCATCAACTCCCCGGCCACCTTCCCAGTATAACTGCTTATTCGGGAACCTTCCTTTATCATTTTTAGTACATCTACATGAACATCTTCCCAGCAGGCAGCTTCCTGCAACGACTCTTCATTCTCTCTATCGTATCGCGAAATCTCAATTTCATTCGATTTCACCTCATTCATCCTCCCTATTTCGTTGGTGCCTGTCACCAAGGTGCAGGGTCTGTTTATTATTTCTTCATGAAGTTCCATTTCCCTTTTTTTACATTTTTTCTGAATGCATTTCTATTTTTCGATATAATTGAAGTTAAATAGAATTTTAATGATGAGGATTGTAGGTGTTCGAATGGAAGAGACTCTAAACATATTCAATGAAAACTATCAAAGGATTGGCGAGGCATCGAGAGATGAGGTACATGATAAAGGATATTGGCATGAGACGTTTCAATGCTGGTGTTACTCATGTTTTGAGGGAACTCCATATATTTACTTTCAAATGAGGAGTCCAGAGAAAAAGGATTATCCTAATCAATTGGATATCACTGCTGCCGGCCATATCCTGGCCAATGAAACCTTGGAGGATGGTGTGCGTGAGCTGGAGGAGGAACTGGGGATCGAATCAGTTGACCCGGATGAATTAGAGTATGCGGGTATGATAAAAAATGAAATCATCACAACTTCCATCACCGATCGTGAATTTTGTCATGTGTATTTATACCAGTTAGTTGAAGGATTTCAATTTGATATTCAAGAAGAGGAACTTTCAGGTATCTTCCATACACCATTGGAAGAATTCATCAAGCTCATAGAAGGTGATGCGAAGTCAATCAAGGCAGATGGCTTTTTCCAGAAAGACATGTGTCGAGTTGAAAAGACATTGGAAGTCACAAAAGAGGATTTCGTTCCACATGACCATGCTTATTATAAGGCACTTGGCCCCGTCTTTAGGGGAATTACAGATCCTAAACCAAAATAATAAAAGCTTGGAGCATCGTTCCTCCAAGCTTACTTTTCTGGACATATTAATTGACTCACCGCATGTAATGAAGTGTTTCAATCATGCCCCATTGCTTATTCTTCTTCCAAAATTTCATCTATATCTACGTATTCAATCGAAAAATCCTCTTCCGCAAAATCGGCCGTTTCCGCTAATAATTGATCAATATCCATTGCGTGATACCTCCTCAATTAATGGAATGATGCTGACGATAGCCTGTGGATCATTCCCCTTTACTATACCATTCGACCATGGTTTTGAAACTATGGGGGTCGATTACATTTTGATTAAATCTATGTAATGGGCTTGTCATATTTCTATTCTGTAAAAACTTTCCCGGCATGAACCATAATGATAAATTTAATCCGATTGCGTCAATTCAGATACTGGAAGCATTGGAGAGAAGCTGCATTCACTTGCTGTCGAGCAGTGAATAGAAGATGTTATCAAACTGGCATTGGTGGCAGGTCACCTTTAGCAACGCTTTTCCATATTCGTTGATGTTCACCACTTCGGCGCGCAAGATGCCTTTATGTTGCGGCATTTGAGACCAGGGGAGAATTCGCCTGCAGTTTTTGCAGGATATTACGTGGTCAATTCCATCACTCATTACGATCCCCCTATTCAAATTTGACTATTTACATAGTACATTCTTTTAAAAAGATAATCTACATATATTCCTAGAGTTATTGTGGAATATGGAAATTGGAGGGAATGGTATAAATTTGGATTGTTTTTAGAGTGAAAATGCCTTTCATTGAAATTCATCAAAACGTTTCAACTAAAAAAAATGCCCTCATTCCCATGTTGGATTAGAAATAATCAAACATGGAGGATGAGAGCTCAATCATTTTTAATTTTATTATCTCCAGCCATTAAGAAGGCCTCCTTCAAAATCACCTGAAGAAATGCATCAATTTTTTCCATTACAGCTCATAATTCATGCGCTTTCACGGCAGTTCATCATTAATTTTAACTGTTTTCTCGCACGATACATTCTCGTTTTTACAGTGGCAGGTTTTAGATGAAGTTTTTCAGCAATTTCATGCTCCTTCAAGCCAAATTGGATGCGGAGCAGAAATACTTCTTTTTGGCAATCAGGCAGAAGGAGAATTTTTTCATGAATATTCTCTTTCATGAACAGCAGTTCCACTTCGTTTTCTACAATACCGCTTTCTTGATTTCCTTGTTTAATAATGGTGATATCGGTATCATCGACCATAGTTTCTTTTAATCTCTTTTCTTTGCGGATGAAATCGATAGCGGTTCTCGTTGCAATTGATGACAGCCAGGCACCGAGCTTATTCTGATCTTCAATGGAATCCATTTTTTTATAGGCTTTGAGAAAGGTTTCCTGCATGATATCTTCCGCCAATCCAACATCTTTGATCATGCGATAGCCGATTTGGTAAATCAGCTTATGAAACTTGGCAAAAACCTCATCAAAACCCATTCTGGACTCAAAAATCACGTCCATCTTGTTCCCCCCCGATTATTTTAATTGCCCCAGTATGCTGACCGGAACTCCCTCTTTTCCGTGATAGTAGATTTCTGGCTGCTTCGAATCATTAAAATATATTGCTGAAACATACTTGTTTCCGCCACTCCAAATGGCTTTCTTCAACATCTGTTCAATTTCACTTTTTCCAGAGAACTTGATGCCTTTCCCATCCTTCACTAGTTCCTCCATCCGCTTGGAGGTATCTGTATCTACGTATTTATCCATATTGAAATACATTGCATCCGTGATGATGATCTTTGAAACATCGTTTTCGGTGATTTCGATTTGCTGGAATAAACCTTCGCT
The DNA here is from genome assembly GCF_003668575.1 of Falsibacillus albus. NCBI lineage: Bacteria > Bacillati > Bacillota > Bacilli > Caryophanales > Bacillaceae > Falsibacillus > Falsibacillus albus. The sequence continues at coordinate 15,108 of NZ_RCVZ01000015.1, forward strand.
TGTCAGCCATTCTTTAAAACGTTGCTGACTCTCATCCATCGATATGAAAATGTTTTTATTATCATTGAGATGGACGTTAATTCGATAAAAGGAATCTTTTTGCTGCTTCATCGATTCATAGCTTTCCTCAACCGCATCTTTCTTTAAGGCATCCATTGCCTGTTTGACCTTTTCAGGATCGGAAATGACAATTTTTTTCGGCTCAATCTGACCAGATTCTACTGATATGAAGTCCGCATCATCATTTTTGACATTTAAAATATCATCTTTCGTCTTCTTGTATTCCGTCGATTCATAAATCGGCTTCAAATACTTATCATATTTGCCTGAATCAAACGTATATTGTCTGACGATCTTTTTACCGTTCTTTAAATAATAGACGATGAAAGATGTTTGAACATGATGGCCCGCATATTTCTTGAAATGATTTCCTTTTTCATTTTCTGCAATGGCTTTTTGCAATTCCTGCACTCGTTTAATATTTTCAACGCTTTTCAAGAATTTGGGCTTGTTCACCTCTTCTGGAGAACGGTTGCCCTCAAAAGTATAGTACCATTCGCTTAAATGGACCTTTTCGATATTATCCAGTTTTGGCACCTTGGTCCCATATTGGAAAACATCCCAGTGGAACAGTACTCCAAGGAATAGGACAAAGACCGCATACCCTGCAAACCCCTTCCAATGAAACGTGATTCTCCAGGCTTTCTGAAGGAGCATTTCGGCAAGATAATAGCCCATGATTGAACCTGCAATATACCCGAAGACGGCCCAAGACCAATCATGCTGCATCTGGCCAAAGTATGCCCCTCCAACAAGCATTGTGCAGAATGCGACACAATACTTAAAAATCGGCTTGAGGATTGGAAATGAAAGTGCTTGTGATACCCCTTCCAGCTTTCTTTGTTTATATAGGTAGATTGAAGCCAGGTACAGAATCACCGTCACGCCTATATAAAGCCATATTTCCGTTCCGGACAATGGTGAGTTCTTCAAGTTGATGCTCCTAATGAGAGGGGAATACTTCTCGATTTCCCTTCCCAAAAAATAATCCTGCGGAAAACCGATCAAGAAATAATCGAGATTGAAGCAGAAAAGCACCATTATACCTGCAGGAAAAATGAGAAAGATATACGTCAAGACCGCTTGAACCGCGGAAATCCCTGTCAGCATCCCTACAAAAATCCCAGACGTATATAGAATTGCATTGATGAGCAAAGTGGCGCCAACCCAAACAAATATTTCATGCACTTGAATATATTCCGAAAGTTCCATTGCTTTTACTTGGATCATAATGATGACGGCTGTTAAAACTACCGGTACAATCAAATAAAGACTACCGACAGCAGAATAATGGAATAATAGCTTTTCTCTCTTTATCGGCAGACTGTGCATCATATCCGAGGATTTTTTCACTTGCATATAGCGAAATAAAAAGACCGATAGCATTACCGGAATAACAAGGAATAAGATAAATTGAAACTCAGTAACTACGTCAAACAAACTGTCATACATCGGTGTAAAGTTCCTATCCGGAGAATAGAGCATCTGAATCTGGAGCGGCAAACTGAAAAGAAGACCGAGGAAATATATGATGCCGACCCAACCGACGCTTCTATTAATCTGCTTGAATATTTCTCTATTAATCGATGATGTTTTCGATGGCATATCCGACATCCCCCATTTCATGAATAAATATTTCTTCCAGGGTGAGCGGGAGGAGATCCAAAATGACCGGATTGTATTTTTCAACAGCCACTAAAATATTTTCTTCCTGCCCCTTGACGATCAGCAGCAACACACTTCCTCGCTGTTCTGAATGCAGCAGTGGAAGCTCATTCATAATCTCCTTTGGAACGTCCCCTTTAAATGCAAGCTGAACTTTATGAATGGATGTCTTCAAATCATCCAACTCTTTTTCGAATAATAGGTTCCCTTGATGAAGGACCCCTACATGATCACAAATATCCTCTACTTCACGGAGATTGTGGGAGGAAATGAGAATCGTCATTTCACGCTCAGCCACATCCTCGATCAATAGAGACTTAACTCTCTTTCGCACGACGGGATCAAGACCGTCAAGCGGTTCATCCAGGACGAGTAATTCAGGCATGGATGAAAGTGCTAGGATAAATGCGGCCTGTCGCTGTACACCTTTTGAAAATTTGTGGAGCTTTTTCTTTGGATCAATGCCGAATTCCATCTGAAGCTTTTGAAAACGTGCTTCATTCCAGCTTTTGTATGTACTCCCATAAAAAATTCCCATCTGCTGCAAGCTATATTGGGAGAAGAAAAATGGTGCATCCGGGATGAAAAAGATTCTTTCTTTCAAATCCATATTTTCATATATTTCTTTTCCATCGACCAAAACGGTCCCCTTCTCCTGCCTATAGATTCCTGAAAGGATTTTAAGGAGCGTCGTTTTTCCAGCACCGTTCGATCCAAGCAGGCCGTAGATGGATCCTTTTTTCACTCCAAATGTTATGTTATCCAATATTCGAGTTCCTTCAATTGATTTCTGTATGTCCTTGAACTTAATCATTAGTATGCCCTCCCCCCAATGCTGCTTCGACATCTTTGATCAGTGATATTAAATCCTCAATGCTCAAACCCAGATACATCGCCTCTGAGAGCAATTTTCGGAGATCACCCTTCACTTTTTTTAGTTTTTGCGAATCTTGTATTTCGGCCGATGGTGTCACAAAACTTCCTCTTCCTTTAACCGAGTAAATGAATCCTTGCGTTTCCAGCTCACGATAGGCTTTCTGGATTGTGTTTGGATTAATGGTCAATTGGCTTGCAAGGGAACGGACAGACGGAAGCTGCTCATCCTCCTTCAAGACTTCATTTATGATCAATTCCTTTAATTTTTCCACAAGCTGTTCATAAATTGGTTTGCGGCTCCTTAAATCCAACTCAAACATATACACCCTCCCGTCTGTATCAAGTGTACTATGTGTCTTAATACAGTTAAATTATATGACAGATCATTCCAAATGAGAAGACCTTTTTCAAAAAAGTTCCTTTTTTTATTAAATTTTCTAAATTAATACATCAAATGAAGTTGAAAAAAATATTTGTGATTAAAAAAATCAGTGTCATAATAAAAGGAAAGTGAATCTTTAAGGAGAATAAAAAAAGTAGTAATAATACAAGAAGGAGATGTTCTCAGATGAAACAAAGCTTTTCATTCGGAAATATCGTGCCATTGATTCCTGCCCTCCATCTTGATGAAACGATAGCCTTCTATGTAAAGGAATTGGGCTTCACCAAAATATTTCAAGACGAAGACTCCGGATACACCGGCCTTTGCCGGGACGATGTCGAACTACACCTCTACAAAACGGAAGATCAAGCACTCTCAAAACAGCTTGCAGAATGGACCGTCATCCGCCTACAGACCTCCAAGATCGAAAAGCTCTATCGTATCCTCAAAGATAAAGATTTCTTGCACCCAAATGCCAACAAAATCGAACTGAAAGAATACGGATTGAAGGAATTTTCAATCGTCGATCCGAGTGGAGTGCTGATTACCTTTTATGAAAACCCGAGGCATTTCGGAAACATAACCGCGGTCGATTTCTGACAAGATCTATCAAATAAAAAAGGGATGGCACCTTGGTCCATCCCTTTTTTATTCATCAATGGTTTTTCGGAATCCATAAAACGGCCGGAAATTTAATTGTTCATAGTATGAATGCGAGCTGCTTGATCCGAGAAGTTCCATTCGTGTGGAAGGATATAGGCTGTGGGCGTAACTTAATAATTTCCCTGCGATGCCTTGTCCCCGATAATTCCGATCGATGATCAGCTCACAAATATATAGACTAATGTTTCCATCTGTAAGGCCACGGACATACCCGACCACATTCCCTTCTGAAACGGCGACCAGCTTCACCTGGGAATGCTGCCAAGCCTTCTTGGTTTGATCGTCCATTTTCACTAAATTCATCCAGCCTTCTTGTTCATTGAGTGCTTGAATATATGGGAAATCGGATTCCACATAATGGCGGAATTTGGCTTTTTGACCGTTTTTCATCATCATTCCATCATTTTGATCCAAATCATTATGGAAATCCTTCTCAAATAAAACCCGGTCCTCGCCAGGACCATCATATTCATTGAACACATGCACACCATCGCATTTCCTATCCCCCGGTACTATTTTAAAACCCATTTTTGTATGGAAAGCAATTGATGTTTGATTGACTGGGGAGGTTACACAGCATACCTTCTTTCTGCCTTGCTTTTTGGCTTTCTCAAAGAAGGTTTCATAAAGCTCCTTCCCAATCTGTTTTCGGCGAAACTCCGGATGCACTCCGACAAAATGAATATATGCCTCCGTCTCATCCGTTTGTGAGTAAAAACCAATTAAGAACCCAACGATCTCCCCCTCGCATTCAATCACATAGCTGGTATTTTGAAAGTGCTGAAAAAACACTTTCGGAAGCAGATGGGAAAGATCCCTGCCACCCCACCATGACTTGATAACCGGTGAAATCTTGAAATAATCTTCGCTCTTGATATGTCTAAGATTTTTTATACCACTTTGATTTCTCATCATTTTCCCCTCCCAATTGCTTATTCTCTTTATCTCTCCGTTGAATGGCTTGTTTTACCTCTTCCCGCAGAGATTTCTTCACCAAAACATATAAAGTATCTTTAGGCTCAAGCTTCGTATCGCCCACAGGTGTAATCAAACGATCCTTTCGGACGACGGCGGTTATCAAAGTATGATCAGGAAGAGTTATGTTTTTGATCTCCCTCCCGGCAATGAGCGCATCCTCAAGTATTTGCACTTCAATCATTTCATGGTTGGTCTTGCCGATCGATATGAGTTCAAGACTGTGAGGCACTTCAGTTTTTTCTTTTCCTGATAAATTGAGTGCAGATGCCAGGGGTGATATTGTAGCTCCCTGAATCAAGGCTGAAGACAGGACCACGAAGAAAACAACGTTAAAAAGCAGGACCCCATTTTCAATTCCTGCCACTAACGGGTAGGTTGCAATCACGATTGGGACAGCACCTTTCAATCCTGCCCAAGATATGAAAATTTGCTCGTTAAAATTGTATTTAGCAAGCAACAAACTGATCGTTACCCCAATCGGACGCGCGGCTAAAATCAATAAGAGTGAGAGGACAATCCCTTGCCAAAAGATATGTGTGAGTTGATTTGGAAAGACCAGCAAGCCCATTAGAATGAACATGATGATCTGGCTCATCCATGCAAACCCTTCGTTAAAGCGCAGAATGGAATGGCGATAGGTCAAATCCGAATTTCCAACTATCAGTGCCATGATGTAAACAGAAAGAAACCCGCTGGCATGGAAAAGAGTCGTGGCACCAAATGTCAAAACGGCAAGCGCAATCGAGAGGACAGGATATAGACCTGAAGAATCGAGGCTGATTTTATTTATGACCCATACCGATATTTTTCCAAGCAAATAACCAAGTATCAAGCCCGCTGCCATTTCCCATATAAAGTTTAGAATTAAGCTGAAAATCGACGTATCGGGCAATTGAATAATTTCAAGTACGGATACTGTCAGGAAAATAGCCATCGGATCATTCGTACCTGACTCAGCTTCCAAAGTAGCGGTCAGCTTCGTTTTTATGTTCTTATTCCCCAAAACAGCAAAAACAGCCGCTGCATCGGTAGATCCGACGATCGCTCCGAATAAAAACCCTTCCAGCCAACTGACATTTAATATGTATTTCGCAGCAGTCCCAATCACTGCCGCTGTAGTCAAAACTCCTAAGGTTGCAAGTGAAAGTGCCGGTTTATAAACCTTCTTTACGTGTTGTGCATTTGTCTTCATCCCGCCCTCAAATAGTATGATGATCAAGGCAAGCGTCCCGATGAACTGCGTCAAAATAGCATTATCGAAATATATGTACCGGTTCAGGAGCATCCCGAGGACGATGAACAATACAAGAGCAGGAAGTCCGAGCCTGGAAGAAAACTTGGCGGTGAATACTCCAACTATCAATAAAATAGCCATTAATAAGATCGTACTTTCAACTGCAACGCTCATGATTTTCCTCCTATCCTTCCTAATATTATATAAGTTTAATGAGAGAAGGACAAAAATAAGAAGAGGATGGGTCAAAACTAAATCACTTCACTCTAAAGGCGAACAAAATTCGAATTAAGAATCCGTCATGACGCCGCTGTTGATTTCCGTGCAAGACTTCGCTTTCCGCGGGGCGGGTGGTGAGCCTGGGGCTTAGGGGCTCGAGGCCATAAGCCGTTTCTATCAAAAAGGCAAAGGACGCCTTTCCATCAGATTCGACTTATGCTTGTCGCCCCTAGGTAAAGCCCCGCCGCTTTTCAACTGTCCCACGAATCCCACCGGAGTCTTCGTCTTGCACTCCAATCAACACCTGGATTATGCTAATAACAACAAACATGCTTTAATATGAAAAACCCGAAAGAATCCGAAGTCTATGGAAAGATTTCGGATGTTCGGGTTTTTTTTCGACTAAAATAATTTTGTCCCAGCCTCGCTTCTTACAACTTTATTAGCTTCGGTTCTTTAAGCGGTAAATCAACAGCTCTGCAAGCAGGGCACCCATACATATGAGCAAAACAGAGTCTTTTTTATCGATGGAGCCTGTTGAACGGAAGCCGCTGATCATGGAAATTACGGCATATACGATGCCCAAGACCGCAATGATCAATATTCCCATCCTGATTTTAGAACCTGTATTCTTATTTTTAATGATGAATCACTCCTGCTTACTGACGATCGAAGGATTCCGTTAGAATCGGAACAATTTGTTTTTTACGGGAAACTACACCTTTCAACAGAGCGACATTGTCTTCAAGCTTGACATTGTATGCATCTTCTACGATTGCAGCTTTGTTCCCCAATGCGACTGCAATGGAGTCGTTTGTCAAAATATCCGTTATGACGAATAGGAATAGATCTAATCCTTTTTCTTCGATAACTTCATTTACTGCAGTTTCAACGTCTGCTTTCCTTGAAAGGACATCCGCTATATCGACTGCATTCACCTGCGCGATTTCCACTTTAGCCCCGCCCATTTTGAATTCTTTCGCGTCAAGGCTGATTAAGTCGGCAGCAGTTTTGCCACTAAGGTCTGCACCCGCTTTAAGCATTTCCAATCCATAGCTGTCTGCATCTACACCTGCAATTTGTGCAAGTTCGCGTGCCGCTTCCACATCTTGCTCCGTGCATGTCGGTGATTTGAATAATAAAGAGTCGGAAATGATTGCAGATAACATTAATCCTGCAATTTCCTTTTTAATCGAAAGACCATTTTCTTTGTACATTTTATTCAAGATAGTGGCAGTACAGCCAACTGGTTCTGCACGATAATACAATGGATCGCTTGTTTCAAAGTTTGCAATGCGATGATGGTCAATCACTTCGATTACGCGCACTTGATCGATATCGCTGACGCTCTGCTGGCGTTCATTGTGGTCGACCAAAATGACACTGTTCACTTCGTTGGCAGCCGTTTCAATCAAGCGGGGAACCTCTGCATTGAATTGATCCAATGCAAATTGTGTTTCACTGTTGATTTGACCAAGACGGACAGGCTCAACGTCCATTCCTAATTGCGTTTTCAGATCTGCATAAGCAATTGCAGAACAAATCGTATCTGTGTCTGGGTTTTTGTGTCCAAAAATAAGTGTTTTTTCCATCGGTAAGCTCCCTTGATAATAATATATTGATGGATGCCAGGCATCGGCTGTCCATTCCTATCGTTATATTAACATATCTGTTTGAGGAATTTGTAGTCTAATATATAATCAAAATTCCGATTATGAATAAAATAACCCCAGCAATCCTATTGGTTTTAATGACACGGGAACTCGCTGTGCTCCTTTCCTTTTTCCATGCGGTTTCAAGGTACCAGGCAAGTCGTGGGGCCATTATGAAGAAAAGTCCAAGAAAACTAACAAGGAAGCCAATTGGGTTTTTGCCGGAATTTTGAATGTCTGTCTTAGGTGGGCCATATTCCTTTTCATACAGGTCAATCGCCTTCTCGGCCATCTTCTTTTCTTGATCAGTGATGCCCTTTACTCCACCATTTGTCGTGTTCCTTCCTACATGCTGAACGAAATATCTTTTGCCATTTTGCAATTCGACGTCATATCGATAATCACCAGGTCCATATACTTCCAAGTAGACTTTTGCCGTCTCGCCATTTTTCAGATCGATGCTCTTATAATCTTCAGCTTTGGCCGTCATACCCGTGACCAGGATCATGAAGCAAAAAAACATCCCAATTTTTTTGTACATGTCATTCTCCTCATCATTATGATTTTTTTGAAACATTTTCCTTTTTCATTCGTCTATTTATTTAGTATAAACTTTCACCATGGGGGGATTTTGTTGAAAAAGGCATTAAGCGTCATCATTTTAAGCGCCATTATTCTGCTCGGCTTTTCCATCACCATGAATCGGTCGATGCATCCACTCGATATTTTACCAAACGAATCAAAAATTGTAATCAGTGATTCACTTCTCTCCATAAATGTACGAGTCAAGAACAATTCTTTCCGTACTTCCAAACCGTTTAAAGTAATGCTCAAAACTTCAGACCCATCCTTTGCAGCGATCTTGGGTAAGGATCAAATGGTGATTGGCCAGCCTGTTCATACAGGCGGTGCAGCGTTTAAAATGGACGGTAATGAAACCCAATACATAGGCCAGACCTTTAAATTAAAAAAATATCACATCCCGAAAGAAAAGCTGATCTCAGCCATTCAAAACGGGATGATCGAAGCGCAGCTCGTCTCTGAGAATCAGGAATTAGGTACATCGACGATCAAGTTTTTTGAAGAAAAATGACAATGGTAATCATCACATTCAAAAGGAAGCTCTTCCTCCTCCATGAGCTTCCCATTGATTTCATCATATCTTTTTTTATTTTCTCCACTGCTCCAAATCCCACACTTGTGTTACCCAATCACGATAAAATTCAGGTTCATGGGAGACAACGATAACGGTCCCATCATATTCATGGATTGCCTCAGAAAGTGCTTGCTTTGCTTGAATATCAAGATGGTTCGTCGGTTCATCAAGGATTAGCCAATTGCTTTCCTCTAAAATGAGCTGGCAAAGGCGCACCCTCGTCTGCTCCCCCCCACTCAATGAATGAAGTGCTTGAAAGATGTGCTCTGATTTCAAACCGCATCTCGCCAAAGCCTGGCGAACTTCCTTCTGTGTCATTCTGTCATGAAGCGACCATATATATTCCAGTGGCGACTGATTCGATCTTGTATTCCATTCTTGAGCAAAATAAGCGGGTTGAACACGGTCCCCAAATGAAATGGTTCCATTCATGGGCTTCAATTCGCCCATGATCGTCTTCAGCATCGTTGATTTTCCGATCCCATTATGTCCGGTAATTGCTATTTTCTCTCCTCGATTCAATTCAAATGAAAGTGGCGGCAACAGCGCTTTGTCATAGCCCACAACCAAATCAATGACGTCGGCAATCTTACTGACCGGACGTTGAGATACCTGAAATGAAAATCGCGGACGTGGAAGCGAATCTGGCTTTTCTATGCGATCGATTTTCATCAGTTTCTTTTCCCTGGCTTTCGCCTGTTTGGAAGTGGAAGCACGCGCCTTATTTTTCTGGATATACATCTCCAATTTCTCGATTTCCTGCTGCTGGCGGCTGTAAGCTGTCAAGGTCTGCTGCTTTCGAAAATCATATGTCTTTACAAACCTCTGATAATTTCCGATATATCTTGTCATTTGCTTGTGTTCCAGATGATAGACCACATTGACTACTTCATTCATGAATGCCGTATCGTGAGATATCAGAATGAATGAATGTGGATAGTTTTTCAAATAATTCTCGAGCCATTTAATATGTTCGAAATCCAGATAGTTTGTTGGCTCATCAAGCAGCAGCACAGCAGGCTTTTCTAAAAGGAGTTTTGCCAAGAGCAGTTTTGTCCGCTGTCCTCCGCTTAGTTCACTGACATCCTTCTCCATTCCGAATGCTGATATACCCAGACCACATGAAATGTCATCTATTTTCGGATCAATTTGATAAAAATCATGCTGCTCAAGAAGCTCTTGTATATCCGCATATTGCTTCAACAGCTTTTCAAGCTCCATTTCATCGCAGCTTCCCATTTCAACAGAAAGCTGTTGCATCCGCTTTTCTGCTTCGTAAAGATGCTGAAAGGCACTCCTCAAAAATGTGCGAATGCTGACTCCATCGGTTAAATCATTATGCTGCTCCAAATAGCCGATCTTAACATTGGGAAGCCACTGCACGTCTCCGTGATCAGGGAGGATCTCCCCGGAAAGAACTTGAAGCAGCGTTGATTTGCCTGCTCCATTCGGGCCTACCAAACCTACACGCTCATTGTTCAGTAATCGAAAGCTGACATTTTTAAACACTAATTTATCTCCATAGAAATGGGTGACATTTTCGACATTTACTATACTCATTGATTGTCTCTCCTTCGCATTGGCATTATATTTAGCACCAACCGTAAAACGGAGGACAGTTCTTTCAAATCCAACTATTTATTTCTAAAGGCTTTTTTGACTTGCTTCCATTCATCGATGGAAGTGAAAGTTTGAATTCCGCTGAAGGATGCTTGCTTTGAGATGTGCGATCTCGCTGGAATATCGTACCTTCTGCTCATATCAAAAACTAAATATATTATCACAAAGCCAATTAAAAGCATACAAAAAGGCAGGTAGACGCACCTGCCCTTTCTTCTGGAAAACCTGCACATGGCTCCCAAAGACGAATATAAAAAGAGGCAAGGATCTGAAATGTCCGTTGTTTTACGATTGATTTTATTGAAAATGGGCAGACTTCTCCCTTATCAAGCTAAAACCATTTGAAAAACAACGGGTCTATTCATGGGATCCTACTCTCTCCTTTTTAGTAAATTTTTCAATATACCAATATCATAATGAAATGAAGGGCAAATGTAAAGAGGTAATCACCTGAATTTTCCAACTTTTCAAAATATCAATCCCATTCCACAGGTTTCCAAGCACCCTGCCTTTTTCGTAAATAGGCTACTTGTCCAAGATGGTAGGCATTATGCAAATTCATGTTGGCGATATGCTTCCACCATGCATAATCCTCTGCAAGCTCTTCATCAAACCTGGCTGCATGAGCATCCTCCAAGACAAGCTTCCATTCATTTATGAGACCTTTCAACTTATTCACATCGTCCTCCCAATCCATTTGAGAATGATGGTCTTCGAGTTGAGTTTTAAAAAAGGTTGATTCATTGGTGAATTCTGTTTCAGGTGGTGCACTTCCTTTAAACTTCAATAAATTTCGTTCATTCCAAAAGATCAAATGTCTGATTATCTCCCAAATGGAGTTTTCAAATCCTTCATCATGCCACCTGGCTTGTTCTGCCGTTACTCCTTCCAATGTATGGTCGAATGTTGCAAACCAGCCCGTTTGATCAAGGCATGCCGATAATTCTCCCATTAATACCTCTTTTACTGATGCCATTTACATCGCCCCTTCTATTATTCTTTCAAAAAGCCATCAATGACCATCCACGTTTCCAGATCAATCACTGAAATATCCGGCATTTTAATCGACTGCCACTCCTGCACACCAAGCCTTCTCCTTAATAAAAAGCTATAAAACGCGGTCAATATCCTCCCGTGTGAAACAATGGCAAGCGAGCTGCCTTTGTGGCGATCGACTAAATTCTTCACGCAATTTACGATCCGTTCCTGTGCGCTCCAGTATTCCTCAAAATCATGGTCACCTTTTCCCATCAGGTACTCCCCGACTTTTGATTGAAAATCCTCTTTTTTCAGAAACCCCGAATTCATTTCGAGTTCCCTCAGATCCTCTTCCTCTCTCAGGACAAGGGTTTTTTCGATTCCGATGGCGGCAGCCGTCTGCATTGCCTTCCTTTCAGGACTGTGATAAATGATTGATGCGTCCTCCCAATCGGTCTGCAAAGCTATCTTCCTTGCACTGATTGCGCCTTCTTCAGACAGTTCCCATTGATGAGAAGGCAGCGAGGGGACGATGCAGACTTGCGCGTGTCTGATGACAAATAGTTTAGGCATCCACTCTTCCCTCCAATAATCACGCTAATTTTGTAAAGTTTTTGGTATTATTGTTTTTAAAAAATTGAATTCCGCTGCAATCAACATCATATGATGAGTAATTTTAAAGAAAATCTGATAAAAACAACAATCTTTTAGAAAACATCCTTACATAAAGAGCGAGAGCAGTTTCTCCATGGCAATCTAGATATCTTTTTGGAAGCAGCCTCTTCTTTTTTGCATCCTACTATCTTTTTGACAATTATTTAAAATATCCTTCTTCTCCACTAAACCATTGCGATTTTCATACATTAATCGTTTGTTCTTTCCCATCCACTCCTTAACAGCTTTCATAGATTGGTATATACTGATAAAGGAAAAAGATGGAATTTAATAGAGAACTTCCTACCGAATGGGAAGAGCCTCTTCCCTGCAGTTCAATATATAAAGTAAAAGGAGAATGACATTGCTTCGTACTACTTATGGAATTTTTCTAAAGTTCATTTATGTAATTATCGGAATTGTTTTATTAAGTGCGTTCACAGGGTTATTCAGAAATGGAATCCACCTCGATTTATTTGTGTATATGAATAGTGTTGGCCACATCATATTTTCGTTTTTCAACCCAGATAATTTGGTCGTACAAGCAGCAAACATGGCCAAGTATTCGATATTCCCTTCTTTTTGGGAGTTTTACCGCTATTCGATCATTCTTTTCCTTTCATCTTTTTTTCTATCTATATTGATAGGAATCATGCTTGGTTTTTTTGCCATGCTTTTGCCCGAAAAAATATTAAGGGTGTTGAAGGGGCATCTATCGTTTTTAGAAGCGCTCCCGGATCTATTTACAATCGTTGCCGTTCAATTTTTTATCATCCAATATTTCAAATCAACCGGCATGCTGATTTTCCCAGTTGCAGGCACCTTTGATGACAGGCCGTATTTCCTTCCCATTTTAGTTTTATCCATTGTTCCATCGATCCAAATGTTCAAGATCTCCATCCTTTTGATGACAGCTGAAGCTTCGAAGCCATATATCGAATTTGTCAGGAGCAAAGGATTCCATCGCACCTATTTATTGTCTGTACATCTACTCCGGAATATTGCTCCTAACATCCTGAATCATGGTAAATCGATCATACTATTTTTATTGTCAAACATGGTGATTTTTGAAAGACTGTTCAACATCAATGGCATCACGACATTCATGATTACTTATCCAGAACCGAATATCATCGCGTTTAGCCTTACACTTTTTTACTTGCCTATCTTCTTGTTTTTTGCATCCATGAATATCATCATTCATATTTTCACAGGTCAAAAGGTGGTGTTTTAATTGAAGAAACTATTCTCAAATAAGTTGTTCTTGACAGGTTTTATTTTTATTGCCGGTTTGTTTTTAACAAGCGTACTCTATTACTGTTTTAAAGGTGACGTGATCCCTCATTCTGGGCTATTATTTGAAAGGAGCGGGTCGGCAATCAAGCCACCATACAATTCCAAGGATTACCCTCCATTCGGGACAGATAATTTTGGAAGGAATATTCTATTTGTCATGATCGTAGGAGCGAAATATACGATCGGGGCGGCTGTGCTCATTACGATTCTGAGGGTCCTCCCTTCCACCCTGCTTGGGTTCCTGATGCATTTTAATTTGTATAAATTTAAAAAACCGATTGAAGCTGTCATTGAATCTGTTAACTACTTTCCTATCACCCTGCTTGCATTCCTCTTGCTTAAGTGGATCTGCTTTGACGGGATCATCAGTAAACAAATATCATATTCTTTTTGGGAGAGTGTCTTCATATTCATTATCGTGCTGGCAGTGATTGCGATCCCTTCATTGTCAGTTTTGATCTCCAATGAAGTCAGGCTGATAATGGATCAAGAGTTTATTTCGTGTTCGATGACGCTTGGTGCAACCCGCTGGCATCTCATCCTTAAACATGTAAAACCATTCCTTGTGCCGCAGCTTTTCATCATCAGCCTGCGTGAACTGATCCAGACCATGATTTTGATTTCTCATTTAGGCGTTCTTGGAATATTCATGGGAGGTGTCACATTTAAACAGGATTTATTTCAACACAACACCATGGTCCCTATTTCCAACGAGTGGGCGGGTGAGCTCGGTAATTGGTGGGATTTCATTTGGACGTCATACCCGTGGATCACATTCATTCCGGTAATTTTTTTCACGTGCACAATCCTTTCAGCAAAATGTATGCTGGAAGGTCTGAAACAAGTGGCCGATATGCGAAAAGACGTCGATTTGCCATCAAAACAAGATGAAAAGAATACTCCCAAGCTTAAGGAACCGTTTTGCTTTCTGCATCAAAAAAACACCGAAAATCAACTAGATGGTTGATTTTCGGTGTTTCTTCTATCATTTATCTCCAGATTAAGGTGTGACCTGAGTTTGGTGACCAGTTTGTCCTTTCACCCTTATTTCCGGGAATCAAACATCAGGTTTGCTGACCGATTTCATCTTTCCCCCTCGTTTGCGGGCATTAAACATCGACTTTGGTGACCAATATCCCCCTTCTCCCTCACTCACGGGCATCAAAGGCGTCAATTGCTGCACTCTAGCATCGCATCATAATTTTCAACTCCATAAAAGGACAGGACTTCGCTCCCATTCATCGCCATTTCCCTGTACGATTATCCCTGCCTCTTTGTTGCCTTTATGATCAAGGTCGTTGGAAATTTACGCGCTTTGTAAAGAGAATAGTAGCGGTCTGACACTTCAGGCTCTATATCAGCCAAAGCGGCCGGTACCTGGCTTTCCACAACATGGTCGATGGAAAACCCAGCATTTATCAGCTCATTGATATAAGTAGCGAATTTACGTGTATGTAAGGTCAGTTGAGTATCTTCTCCTTTGAATTTCTCAAACGTTGCGACACCTTCCTGCTGATAGCTGCCTTTGAGGTGTATTTCACCGTTTCTTGTTTGGAGATGTGCATATAAAGGATGATCCCAGCTAAATATGAAGGTGCCGCCATCCTTCAAATACGAGTGGATCAGCCTGAAGGTCGCAGCTAAATCTGTGGTCCATCCGATTGCATAAATCGAATAAACATAGTCGAAGTAGCTCTTCGGCAATCCTGCGTCTTCCTCCATTGCCCCTTGGAATAATCTTGGATTCAGCCCCTTCAGTGTGTTCTCTGCCTCTTTTATTTGAGAATGAGAAAGGTCGATCCCCCATAATTCAGACGCTCCATGCTCTTCCATATATTTAAGAGAATGCCCGCTGCCGCACCCGATATCCAAAACTTTTTTTCCAGTTATTTCGCCAAACATCCCCAATTCTTCTTCCGTTTGTGTGAAAGGGCCATAGCTCGGCAAAGCATCGACCCCGTTAAAGTGATGTGCAACGACATCCCAGCTTTTCTTATTGTTCTCCAGAATTCTATTTGTCATTTTTACCCCCTGAATTTTTTCTTACACAATCTATTTAGTTCTATATGGCAAGCACAAATCCTCTCTTTATATTTCAGATGGGTTAAAAACGTTCATTTCAGGTAAATATTATATTTGTAATTTTCTTATTAATTAGATATATTACAAAAATGTTTTTATTAAATTTCTAACATATTTCTTTGTTTCAATAACATCTGATTTTTTCTTTATTTTTACATTTTTTCAGTACCAATTACTCATAATATAAGGGATTTCTAACATTCCAAAAACATACAACAGGTTTTTTACACAAAATGTTTTGACAAATTACGACACAAGAAAGTAATATATTGATATATTAAGGAGGAGTTAGTATGTCAGCAGTGAATAGACAGAAAATTGTGGAAAGCGTCCCTCAAAAAGGCTTCTTCGGCCATCCTAAAGGACTATTCACACTTTTCTTCACAGAATTTTGGGAGCGCTTTTCTTACTATGGTATGAGGGCTATCCTCTTGTATTATATGTATTATAAGGTAACCAAAGGCGGTTTGGGGCTCCCCGAACATACGGCATTATCCATTATGTCGATTTATGGATCTTTGGTCTACATGTCAGGTATCATCGGAGGATGGCTGGCCGATAGACTTTTCGGTACATCAAAAGCCGTTTTCTATGGTGGAATACTCATTATGCTTGGTCATATTGCTTTAGCTATTCCAGGCAGTGTTTCCATGTTCTTCGTATCAATGGTCTTGATCGTCCTCGGTACTGGATTGCTTAAACCAAACGTATCCACGGTAGTAGGGGAAATGTACAGCCCTGAAGATAACCGCCGAGATTCAGGCTTCAGTATTTTCTATATGGGTATCAATCTTGGTGGATTACTGGCACCCTTGATTGTAGGAACAGTCGGTATGGATTATAACTTCCATTGGGGCTTTGCGATTGCTGCAATCGGTATGTTCCTTGGATTAGTCGTTTTTATTCTTACAAAAAAGAAAAATCTAGGTCTTGCCGGCACTTATGTGTCCAATCCATTGGCACCTGCTGAAAAGAAACGTGTTTGGTCTATGATCATCGGAGGCATTGTCATTCTTGCCATCATTTTGGGAGTGACGATCCCAAGTGGATTGTTGACATTGAATAGTTTCGTCGGAATTGTCGGAATTCTCGGTTTTGTCATTCCAGCTATTTATTTCCTTGTTATGTATTTCAGTTCCAAAACGAACGACACTGAACGATCTCGCGTTTTGGCTTATATCCCGCTATTCCTTGCATCCGTCATGTTCTGGTCCATCCAGGAACAAGGGTCTACCATTCTTGCTGCGTATGCAGACAAACGTACCCAATTGGATTTTGGCGGCCTGCACATTTCGCCAGCATGGTTCCAATCCTTGAACCCTTTGTTTATCATCATGTTGGCACCGGTATTCGCTTGGCTATGGGTTAAACTAGGAAAGCGCCAGCCTTCGATCCCGAAAAAATTTGCATTCGGCGTATTATTTGCAGGCATTTCTTATATTGTCATCCTGCTTCCGGGCTATCTTGGCGGTGAGCATGGACTTGTCAATCCTTTATGGCTAGTGCTTAGCTATCTGGTCGCCGTTATCGGGGAGCTATGTTTATCACCTGTCGGGCTTTCTGCAACGACCAAGCTTGCCCCAGCGGCATTCTCTGCACAGACGATGAGCTTATGGTTCTTATCGAACGCAGCAGCGCAGGCAATGAACGCACAGCTTGTTAAATTTTATACACCAGAAAATGAAATCATGTATTTTGGAACTATTGGCGGTGCAGCCATCGTCCTTAGTTTGATCCTCTTCATGATCTCTCCAAAAATCCAGGGACTCATGAAAGGTATTCGATAAATATATATAAAAAATCCCTTTGCGGAAAAGACCGCAAAGGGGTTTTTTATTTACGCCTGCCTTCTACCTCCATCAATTGATTGAAGTGACTGTGTAAATATCTTAAGAATTTTAAGGCTGTTTGAATCCGTTCATCATGCGTTCCAAACAGTTCTTCCTTATTCCCGCTTCGAATATTGATAGCTTCCTGGATAATCGGATGCCATAAAGCAGGCAGATGCCGCAATGCATATTCCCCTGCTTCAACTTTTGAAATAATATCTTTTTCTTTCAGGGTATAGTATTGGCGAAGCATACCAAGGATGGACCATTCCAATTCTGAATCGATTTGTTCAGTCGTCCATTGATCCAGTCGATCCACTTGGGATTCGAGAAATTGAATTCTGTCTGCCCAATACGTATTGATGTTCTCAAAAGTATATCTAATCAACAATCGATCATCTAATCCGATTTCCAGCTCCTGAATCCCCGGCCCGATAATATTGACTGCCTTTTTTTGAAGAAACCAGGTGGTGACGGGATTTATCACTGTGCCTTTTTTCATTTCACCGTCATTATAATAGACAAATGACTTCTGATAAATATCATCCTCAGCTAAATCGTCCCATGTAACATACCCTCCATCCAGTTCAAAAGACGGGAACATTTTCTTTATCCTTAAATGGAGTCCACTTAATAACGGCAAATCTTTTTCCGTTATCGGCTCACTTGTCACTGCAATAAAGTCAATATCGCTTTTGCCTTCTACATAAGCTCCGAGTGCAATCGAACCATGTACATAAAGCCCTTCTAAACGAGTGGGCAAACTTGCACCAATAAGTTCGATATAATCATCCAGAACCTCTCTTATAGGGGATGGAATTACCTGCATTACATCACCACTTTCCATTGTTTTGATTTTTTTTCAGCCAATCAGGTTTGATCATGGAGAATATAAGTGCGTCATTTGAGACTTCGTTCTGGTAGAGGTAGCCCCTGAGCAGACCTTCCTTTTCAAAGCCAAGTTTCAATAATAATCTGTACGAGGGTTCGTTCACTGTGAATGTCACCGCTCCTACCCGAAATAATTCAAGTTGTTGAAAGCTGTAATCCAGCACACTTTTGACTGCTTCAGAAACATATCCCTTTTTCCAAGTATCGGGGTGGATTTCATAACCGATTTCGCAGCGGCGATTGTGAATTTCGAGCCTATTCAAACCGACCGTTCCAATGAATCTGCCGTCCTCTTTTCGAACGATCCCCCACCGAATACTGCGTTTATCCTGAAAATTCGCATGAAAGGAAGCAATGATCTTTCTTGCTTCCTCAAGTGAAGTCAAGGAGCTCATTCCATAGAATTTTGTAACTTCATCCATGGACATAATGTCAAAATAACTTTGAAGATGATCTTTTTCGGTTATTTCAACCAGGCGCAATCTTTCTGTTTCTAATTTCGGAAACTTCATTTCTTATCCTCCAAGACTATTCTATTTGACTTATTTTCCCTATACCCTGAATTGATCACTTCTAATACATGAGAAGGATGGGTCAATGGTTCGAATTCTGACTTCCGGCAATAATTCCAATGATCTTTGAACCAAACCGCATGAAAAGGAGATACTCCCGCTCTCATCGCTCCATTCAATTCATCAGAGCCATTATCGCCGATAAAAATCGATTCGCAGGGCGAGACACCAAGTCGGTCACAGGCAAACTTATATAGATTTGGATCTGGCTTTGCCATTTTTATTTGAAAAGAGAATAATACTGTATCAAAGAATGGAGCCAGTTCGTGGCCATCCCATGACACCACCTCTTCAGGGGAGCAATTGCTGATCAATCCTATTTTGATCTCCCTTTCTTTTATGCCGCTAAGCATATGGATGATATCCGGAGAAACCTCTTCGAAAGCTTTAGCTTTTGACGCTTCCCTTCTCTTTAAGTATTCCTCAAGTACATTTTCATCCGGGGTTTGATTGAACGAGTGGAAAATATCCCTCAAACAGCTTTTAAAATCTGGATACGATCCATTCATTCGCAGCTCCCTTCTTCTCGACCATTCCTGCTTGAAAAGATCCTCGTCCAATCCTAATGCTGGCACCGATACATTCGCTTTCTTCCTTTTATTTTCCCATTCGGTAATCAACGTTTCATAAAGATCGAACAATACGGCTTTTACCAATCTAATACACCTCATAATTTATTTTTTGTTAAGGCTCTTTTCGTAAAGTTTGTTGCTATTCATTAAAGGTTGTATAAGTTTGATTTCCCCTGCAGGATGCTCGCCTTCCGAGTGGCCTCACACGAAGTGAGGTCGTTCGATGTTGGCACAGGACAAGGAAATCTTCGACAGCGACACATCGCACGAAGAAAAATGCCTGGCATTTTTCGAGGACGTGCCGAACTTAATCGAACATCCGCCTAACATCTCCTTGCTCCGCTGTGGGGTCTCACCTGTCCAGCTCCAGGACTTAGGGGCTCGAGGTGTCGCCCCTAGGCAAAGCCCTGCAGCTTTTCCACCTGGCCCGCTGATCCCTCCGGAATCTCGCACCTTCAGCTCCAATCAACAACATATGGCCAGTTATTTTAAATAAAAACTGTTAAAAACATGCTAGAACTAATTTCTGTAGAAACACCTGAAACAAAAATATTAGTATCGATAGAAAATTTATCCAACTTTTGGTATAGTTCTATTATTCTACCATATGGGGTGATGACGTGTATGATCGACATTTATTTTTATTTGGCGGAAGCCCTCCCTTTACAAGAAATCTGGCAGAAAAGTTTGGCAGCTTGATCCCAAACAACAAACCGATTGCCATCCTGTTTGTTGATAGGCCCGGCTGGCAGGCATATATGCCAAAATATACGGATGCATTAACTAAATGGGGGGATTCGCCTTTCACCTTTCATC
This sequence comes from Falsibacillus albus, assembly GCF_003668575.1. Classification (NCBI taxonomy): domain Bacteria; kingdom Bacillati; phylum Bacillota; class Bacilli; order Caryophanales; family Bacillaceae; genus Falsibacillus; species Falsibacillus albus. The sequence goes on from NZ_RCVZ01000015.1 coordinate 35,303, forward strand.
CGATGACAGACGATGGGAACTGCGGAGATTTTTCCGATCTTCAAAGAGCTGGGGGGATCGTTATTGGCGGGGGGGATACAGTAAAATACCATCAACATATCATAGATACGCAGATTGGAACCCTCATAAGGGAGAAATACAGTGAAGGCATTCCCATTGCAGGATTTTCAGCCGGAGCACTCATCTCCCCTGCCCACTGCATCATCCCCCCGATCGACAATGACTGGAACGAGCATCTTTTTTTAAAAGGGCTGGGACTAGTCAATCATTGTGTCATTTCGGTCCACTATCGCAAATGGGATGAAGAAGCCAATCTAAAAGCTGCCATCCACCAAACGAAATCACCAGTTGGTTATGGCATAGACGACGAAGCCGGAATCTATTTTCACAATGAAGAACTTGCCTTCACTGAAGGTTTCATGACACATTTTGAAAAGTAATTCAGTTCTCGCATGCGTTACTATTTTTTTTTTGGGATTTATTCTTAGGATTTATTCTTAGACTATCAATCGCCTCATCAAAAAGTTGAAAAAGGCTGTCCGGGGACAGCCTTTCTCCTATCAGCTATACGATTTCTTCTTGAAAAAACACACCTATATCTGATGACACCAAGGTCGAGGAAAACTCAATGATGCGAAACTCCATGAAACCATTCTGATAATATGGATCTTCCTTTAATATTTCTTCTAAACGGGCTCGTGAAATGTTTCCTGCTACGATGATTCCTCCATTGGCGGACAGTTTTGGCCCGGATGTCATGAATGTTTTGTTTTCATAATACTTTTTCAAAAATTTCAAATGCTGTTCATGAATTTGTTCCATTTCTTGATTTGGATGTTTAAAATCGAGATCGACGATTAACAACTTGATCTCCTCCTGTATGTATTCTATGCCTGTTTTCACAAGGTTTGCAGCTGATTATCAAAACATAGCAACATTGAGATGATGTTCGGTTTCCCCTGATTCCTCCGGAGCGACACCTTCCGCTCCAACCAAAACCATAGGATGACGTTTGTTACAAAATCATTTAGAAATCAGCCACATAAAAAAAATTGTGATTTGACTATACCCATCTTTTTAAGAAATGAAACCATATAAAGCACGATTATGTAAAGTACGGCAAATAATAGATTAGAGAGATGATAAAGGTGCATGCAACATAAATGATACAGCCAATCAGGAATGGATTCAGCCGGAACATAAATGGCTTAACTTGCCCGGCATCCTGCCGATTCCACCCCTTCACACTGGCATTCAGCTGATTGGAATTTTGGTTCAAATTAAAAGCAATCAGCCATGTTCCTCCTAAAAAGAGCAAGCCGGTTAAAAACATCGCTTCCATAAAGCTCCAATGAAACAACCATGATACTACAACGGATAATAATAAATTTATGATGATTGCAAAGATTAGCCATACTGCTTTTTTCACAGAAAACACCCCCTTCGATATTTACTTTACGAAAGAGGTGTTTGAAAGTTTCAAAATGTTATTACAATTCATCAAAACCGTTGGAATCGGTTGCTTTCGTGTACTGTCTTGATTTCTGTTCGAAGAAATCTGTCTTGCCTTGATCGACTTCCTGATAAGCGATGATCCAACGCAGAGGATTTGACTTATATCCCTCAAATGGTGCAGCAAAACCTAATTGTCTTGCCCGCTTATTGGCAATAAATTTGATATAATCCTCTACTTCATCCATCATCAAACCTTGCATCTGATCACCGATGATGTGCCTTCCCCATTCGATCTCCAATTCGGCAGCATATTTGATTGTATCTGTCACGAACACATTGAATTCATCCGTATCGTATTCTGGATTCTCATGCAAGATTTCCTTGAGAATCTTTTCAAACAACCCAACATGTATTTGCTCGTCCCTGTTGATGTAATTGATCATGGTGCTGGTAGCCAGCATTTTTTGATTTCGTGCAAGGTTATAGAAGAAGGCGAACCCAGAATAAAAGAATAATCCCTCAAGGATGACATCGTATACGATGGATTCGAGCAGATTCTTGATGCTCGGCTCTTCTGCAAATTTTCTATAGCCGTCCGTGACAAAACGATTTCTCTTTTCAAGGACGGGATCGGTCCGCCAATACTCGAATACCTCTTCCTGCTTATGCTTCGAGACGATGCTCGATAGTACATAGCTATACGAATGGTTATGGATGACTTCCTGCTGAGCGAGAATGATCATTAAAGCGTTTATACTGGAATCGGTCAAATAATCCGCAACCCTACCCGCATAATCGGTTTGGATGCTGTCAAGAAGAGCAAGAAGACCGATAATTTTTAAGAATGTCTCCTGCTCTTTTTCCGGCAGCTGAGGAAACTGTTTAATATCCTTCGACATATTGATTTCAAATGGCGTCCAAAAGTTTGCAAGCATTCTTTTATATTTCGGATATGCCCAAGAAAATCTGACATCATCCCAATTCAATATATTTGAGCTTTTGCCGTTCACAATCGCTGTAGATGCATTCGGTGCTTCACGATCCAACAATGTCCTTTTGTTCAACAAAGTCATTCTATTTCAGTCCTTTCTTTAGCTATGGCAGCTCTCGCATTCTTCAATGATGGAAGCTGATGTGGAACGAACATAATAAGTTGTTTTCAACCCTGACTTCCATGCATTCAGATGAAGGTCAAGCAGTGCTTTTGCCTTGATGTCATTTGATACATAAAGATTGAATGAAATCGATTGGTCGATATGACGCTGCCTCTTGGCATTTTGCTTCACGCTCCAATGCTGGTCGATATGATATGCACTCTTGTAATACCATTTTGTTTTTGGATTCAAGTCCGGTGCTGTAACAGGAATTTTGTAATCCTTTTTCTCCTCTGAATATTCCTGCTTGAAGATGGGGTCGATGCTTGCCGTCGACCCCGCAATGATGGAAGTTGATGAGTTCGGGGCAACCGCCATCAAGTAGCCGTTCCGGATCCCATCTTTCTTCACCCTTTCCTTTAATGCAGCCCATTTACCGGAATGGTAAGATTTTTGTTCAAAGTACTTTCCTGATTTCCAATCCGATCCCTCGCAATATGGATACGCCCCTTTTTCTACTGCTAAGGATTGGCTTGCCTGGATCGTCAAATAGGCAATTTCCTCATATAATTCATCACAATATTGGACAGCCTCTTCACTTTCCCATCTTATCCCTTTCAACGCTAGCAGGTGATGCCATCCAAACGTTCCCAAGCCGATTCCGCGATAGCGTTTATTTGTCAACTCAGCCTGAAGGACAGGGATTTGATTGATATCAATGACGTTATCCAGCATCCTCACCTGGATGGTGATCAATCGCTCAAGTACATCCTCCTGAACTGCTTTAGCCAACGAAATCGAAGAAAGATTGCAGACGACAAAATCACCAGGATGCTTTCGTATCAATATTTGATCATCAGCCATGTATTCTTCCACTACATAGGTCGGACTCATATTCTGCATGATTTCTGTACAGAGATTACTGCAGTAGATCATCCCTTTATGCTTGTTCGGATTCCCGCGATTTGCCGCATCACGATAAAATAAGTAAGGTGTACCCGTTTCAAGCTGCGACTTTAATATGGATTTCATGATTTCGATAGCAGGGACCGTCTTTTTCGATAGGAACGGATGGTACACGCATTCCCGATACCGCTTTGAAAATTCACCATTTTTCTTTTCATCATAGAAGTCCTCAAGTGAATATCCCATCACTTTCCTTACTTCATGTGGATCAAATAAATGCCAGTCTCCCCGCTCCTCTACAATTTCCATGAACAGATCCGGGATGCATATGCCTGTAAACAAGTCATGGGTCCTTTTACGCTCATCCCCATTGTTGAGCCTCGTATCCAGGAAAGAAAAGATGTCTCTATGCCATGCATCCAAATATACGGCGATAGCCCCTTGACGCTGGCCGAGCTGATCAACGGAAACCGCTGTATTGTTCAATTGCTTCATCCAAGGAATGACACCTGAACTGACCCCTTTGAAGCCTTTGATATCACTTCCCTGTGATCGTATCTTCCCAAGATAAACACCGATTCCCCCTCCATTTTTGCTCAAGGTCGAGGTATCAGTATTCGAGTCATAGATTCCACGCAAGCTATCATCAACCGTATCAATGAAGCAGCTGGAGAGCTGGCCGTATGATTTCCCTGCATTTGCAAATGTAGGTGTCGCAACTGTCATGTAGAGGTTGGACATGGCCCAATATGCTTCCTTAACCAGGTCAAGCCTTTTATCCTTTGGCTCATTCTTCATCAATGTCATGGCGATAATCATATAACGCTCTTGCGGCAGCTCCATCACTTGTCCACCGTGGGTTTTGGCCAAATACCGATCTGCAAGCGTCACTATCGCAATGTATGTAAATAATTCATCGTTTGCGGGCTGAATTTCCTTTTCAAGCTCGACCATTTCCTCATGTGAGTATGATTGAGATAGATCGCTATCATAGATCCCTCTTGCAGACAAGTCCTTTATGAGACCCGGAAGAGATCCATAGTCACTTCCTTTTGGCATTTTCCTCTGTTGTACAGCCTTTTGATATAGCTCCATTAAGTAAATCCTGGCTGCCACAAATGTCCAATCCGGTTCGATGGCTGAAATTCTCTCGACAGCTGTAAGTATAAGTAGATTGATCCATTGTTCATCACTTTGCTCAGGATTTAAATGGAGTGAGCGAATCATTTTATCTTCATACTGCTGAAGATCCAAAGCAGGGTACTCCATTCCGATCCCTTTCAACATACTCTTAAATTGTTTGATCCTAGTTTGGTTAATTTGTGTTTCGATTAGTGCCGGCATCTATGATTCCATCCCTTCCATGCTGATTTGAAGATTTGTTCAGTCTGTGTTGTTTACGAGTTCGTGCTTCTGCAAAAAGATTCCTGTCTTCGTCTGTTTCAAGGACAACCTTTTGAACAGTAATTGGTTTGCCAAGCTCATCTTTTGCTACCATCGTCAAAAATGAAGTGGTGGTCAATGTTTTTGTTTCTTTCAAAAGATCCTCACTCTCAACCTTCACATAAACTTCAATAGACGTCTTCCCTGTCGCTATTACCACGGCTTCAAGTGGAAGGATATCGCCCGTTTTTGCCGATGATATAAAATTGACTGTATCGATCGAGGCAGTCACCACTACTTTTTTTGAGTGCTTCATGGCAGCGATCGCAGCGATTTCATCGATGTAAGATAATATCTTACCACCGAAAATCGTCCCATATGATTCGTATCGTGCGGTAAAACCAGTTTCGTTTGAATCGTCCGTGACCTTTTGCGACTTTCCCAACCTTCCCTCTCATTCCATGTGTTCAGAAGCATAAAAAAACCTATTCTCTCAAGAGAACAGGTTTAAAAACGTTGATAAATAATTAGATGAATCAGCATCTACTATGTACCCTCGTTCCATCCTCCCAGCTCCCGAAGAAGATTAGACGTATGATCAAGGCAGGTCTCCTGACTCGTGCTTCCATTTACTCTAAGGCCTTCCCATCCCTTCTTGAGACAGTGGACACCCTTATTTCATCAGCACTTACAGTTGCGGGAACAGTTCTGGACTTACACCAGATTCCCTATTAAGTCTTCAACAGACACCTTAATCATCGGTTTTTCACTATATATAGATATATTTTAAATATAAAACACAAAATATTGTGCCTTAGATTATATTAAACTTCTTTTTTTATTTTTGCAAGCATCTTTTTTCTAAACTATTAATCATCTCTATCAAGATAAATTGTCTATGTATAGGATTCATGATAAAGTAAAAAATGAGTACACTCATTTTTCTGAAAGGGTGAGCAATATTGATTGGTATACGGAAGAAAAAGAAGCAGGAAACTAAAAATAGAATTCTTAAATCAGCTAAAAAGCTCTTCTTTGAAAATGGCTATGACTATACAACCACCGAAGAGATTGCTAGAGAGGCAGAAGTCGCATCAGGCACAATCTTCAACTATTTTGACAGTAAGGCAGAAATCCTGATTGAAGCATTTGCCGATGACTTTATGGAGGAAATGGACCAGCATGAGTTCCAACTCGACCAGCAAGACTTGCAAAAGGCCGCAGCCGATCTGATTTATGACTTTATCGATAACCGCATTAAGCGATACAGTAATATTAGCAAAAAAATCATGAGACAGCTGTTTTCTTCATCCTTTACAGCCTTCAAATCAAAGCCGGAGCTATTAAAAAAAATGATAGACCTCGATTTCATGTTTGTCGATGAATTAATTGTTTATATAAATGAAATGAAAGCAAGGCGGCTGCTGCCTGAAACCTTCCAATCGAATGAAGCGGCCGAAATCATTTACAGCATTCTCGCATTTGAATATATCATTTACATTTTTCAAAAGGATCGCACACTGACAGAGTTGATGGATGGGATACGGAATAAAGTGAATTTCATCATTAAAGATTGAAGATACCGGCGCCCTCTTAAAAAGGGGCGCCCTTAAGACATTAAAGTTAAGAAACTCTTTTACAAAATTTTCCGAAAAACTTGCTGGCCTTTTAATCTCTCATATCCGATGCTTTCGTAAAATTGGTGGGCGGTCGATCTTTCATTTCCAGACCTTAATTTAATTTGTGAAAAACCGTTCGCTCTTGACCATGACTCACATTTCTGCATAAGCTGTGTCCCAATCCCTTTTCCCCTGAAAACTTCGTCGATGACAATCCCACCGATTTCAGCATAAGTATCCTGAATAAGGAATTTCCCAAACACATGACACCATCCTGCAATAAGTCCCTCTTGAGCTTCCTCCACAAACACTGCATGATATTTACTGGAAAGGATTTTTTCCAATCGCACTTCTACTTGATTTTCAGGAATTTCATACCCCAGTTGAAAGCACAGCCTCGAAATTTGTTTTGCATCCTTTAATTGAGCTCTTCTAATCAACAAAACGATTCACCCCTAATTTTAATGGACACATTTCCTATATAATAAGACTTCTTCCAATAGTCGAAAATCTCCTTTATAAAATTTTGCTCTTATCGAAAAGTTTGTTGCTGTTCATTAAAGGTTGTGTAAATTTGACTTATTTTAAAGTAAAATTGTTAAAAACAACAATTTTTTATAAAATAGCCATTATCATAAAATCAAAAAAAATTTCATTTTTTAAAGGGAAATCCGATTGTCAAAGGGAAGTTTTATATGAACATATAAATCATGCACTAGGGGGAATACAACATGGATCGTATCGCAGTGATATCTGATATTCACGGGAATTTGACAGCTTTGGAAGCGGTCATCGGCAACATGAATGAACGAGGCGTCACACACGTCATCTGTCTTGGCGACTTAGTCGGCAAAGGACCGCGCTCTAGTGAAGTGGTGGATCGAATTCGCGATCTATGCGATGTCGTTGTATATGGAAATTGGGACGAAGGCATCCAAAAACCTTCGGAGCACGAAAGCGTCCGATGGCAGCAGGACCAGCTTGGGGAAGAAAGATTGGCTTACTTAGGCAGCCTTCCCTTTCATGTTGATTTTTACATGAGCGGGAAATATGTCCGCCTCTTCCACGCTTCAGCAAAAAGTGTCCATCATCGTGTGGTTCCGATGGTCCATCCACTTGAGGAAAAAATGGCCATGTTTGACGCGTCACCTTGGATCAATTCAATTGAAGAGGAAAAGTCGCCGGATGTCGTAGGTTTCGGTGACATTCATGCAGCACTGATTGAACCGCTGGACCCGCAAAGGACTTTATTCAATGCAGGAAGTGTTGGAAATCCATTGGATCTGCCACAAGCCACCTATGCGATTTTGCACGGGGACTATTTATCTCGTGAATCTGGTCCTTTTTCAATAGAGATTGTCAGGGTGCCATACGATATCGAAAAAGAATTACATGTTGCGCAAACGATGAATTTGCCCGACTTGGATTATTATGCAATTGAATTGCGGGATGCCGTTTATCGTGGAACCCTTAAACAAAAAGCAAAATAATTAAGAGGATTATAGTCAAAACCTAATTTTCTTTGAATATTGACTTATTGAAACGTTGCTCATTCGAAACGCCAATAATGAAAGCTTCCTTGTTTTTTTCATCAAGGAAGCTTTTTTGTATGGTTGCTTTCTCAAAGATATCAGAATATTAGATGCTATTTGGTGAAGCAGGTGTGCGACTCCGGAGGGCTCACCGCTTGCCCTGCGGAAATCTAGCATCCTGCTGTGGACATCAACTTTGCACAGACTTGGATGTAAAGAACTTCACGTATAACGCCATTAGTTTTTTTATGCTAAAATCGGGAAATAGAATAGCAAACAGAAAGAAAGGGAGAGTTAAAGGTGAATCTTGTCAGATGGTCATACGCCCGCTTGAATCATATCAAAGCGTCTTTTGACACTTTCCCTCACTCACCGGTGATTTTCAGAAGAATTAAAGGATATTATTTTGTCTATACCGTTCAGTGGTCTCCAGAAGATCCCTATATCGATCGAACTCAGCTTGAGAAAATGGAATGGCTGCTGAATATCGAACTGGGATTCGAAGATGAATATCGAAAAAGAAAGGAATTCTATCCTTCTTAGAAAAATTTCACCATTTGATGTTGGCCGAATCGCATAGGGCGAACTCCGAAGGGATCAACAAAGTTTACGGAATGAGCAAAAAAAATCTTTGAACAAAGGGAGTTTGGCAGGACAAACTTAAGCCCCGAAGCATAATATGGTTAATAAATACGAAAGCGCAAGGTGGCAACAATGGGGTTTTTCAACGATTTAAATTAACATTAACCTCAGAAAAAAGCTCCATTAACTATTTATAGAATCCCTGCTGAAGACAAAAAATACATCAAACCTATGTCAAAGAGCCAAAAAATAAAAAGGTTAATGACCAATTTGCCTAAGAAATAAGTTTTCGATAAAAAATAGGTTTACGTTGATGGACAAGCGATGATTCCAAAAAAAGGAATGTTCATATAATATAGTAAACAGTCGCAAAAGGAGATGAAAAATATGTGCTTCTGCAATCAAATGAACAAGAGGAAAGCCGAAAAAAAATCTAACCTAAACATTTATCCTGTAAAAAAAGAGGAGCCAAACAAGTATCGACCGTTAGACAGAAAGCAGCAAATAAAAAAATTAATGAAAAAATATCCAACTGCATAACATTAGGATATTAAGGAGGATTACTATGTCCTTTCCTTATAATAATTTCAATTTTTCAAACTAAAGTCACAAATCAGTACATATGAATGTGACTTTTCTAGAGAAGCCGCCTAAATGATTGCGGTTTTTTTCTTTGCTTTGTGAAACCACCTTTCGATATCTACCAATCTTCGGCCGGAACGGGATGCTCCTGGCATCAAACCACTTTTTTGATTCCCTTCCTTCACCTTTTTGGCCATTGTCGGGCATCAAACCACCCTTTTGATTCCCTTCCTTCACCTTTTAGAAGAGTTTCGAGCGTCAACTCCTGCCTGCACCACCTCTTTGAACCAAGGCGCAGTTTCGATCCCTGTTATTTGATGCACCCTTATTTCAAATTACATTATGTAGACTGTATCATCTATGGATACAGTCATCTTTTTTACAAGCCGCATTGAAAGACTATGGTTCCAGCGTCCAGGGAAATGTTTTCTGTTAAGTCAAGTTGAATCCAGTCATAGACCTTATCAACCTGGAAGCATCCGAAAAACTGTTCGATTTGCCCATTGATGGATGTGCCTATCATCTTGCCACATACATTATTCAATAAATCCCTCGGGGCGCAAGTCATTACTTCCTTGCCTATCACTGCAGAAGCAGTGGAATAGAACCCTGCACAAACTCTTAATCTCACAGATGCATTTCCGTTCCTAGCATTGCCGCTTCCTCTGCAAACCAGACCATTTTGGCATGAGAAAGAATCAATTCGCAATTCAGTGGATGTTCCTTTTGGTGCACATACGATTACATCGTCCATGATCTTGAATGGGATAGGGACAGATACACACCTTGTTCCGGTCGTGACCAAAACAAATTGGATATATCCACCGAGTGAAAAGAATACCCGCTGAAGTTCTGCCCGTTCTCCTGATGGGAGGATGAATGGAAAATCCCCTCTTCCCAATTCTTCATATGAAAGTCGTTCTGGCTCAATTTCATTCCCCTCCGAATCTGTCAATATACAATCCAATGAAACCAGGTTATCCAATTGACAAAGATTGATGGCAATTGGATTCAATCGGATATTCAGAAGAACCGTCTCTCCATCTCCGACGATAACGGTGAATTCTCTTGAAATGTATCCTTCCGCAGAAGCCTCGATCACATAAGTTCCTGCTGACAGCCCGCTAATCAAATAAAGTCCCTGGGGATCTGTCAAATAGCTGGCCGTTGCCTCTTGAGAACCTTGAAGAAATACTTGAATCAAGGCTCCTTGAATCGGTCTATTCGTGACGTTGTTGACAATCCTTCCCTCAACGGCAGATGGGTTTCCTTCCAGCTGAAAATTAACGGTTTGATCAGGAGGGATAGTCGTTTGGATCGTCTGTGTGATAAAACCAGAAGCTGATGCCTTCACATTGAATTGCCCGTTTGGAATTGTTTTCAGACTGTAATTGCCGTTTTGATCTGTAAGAGAGTAATCCACCAATTCATGTGTTGCAGCATCGAATATTTGAACCAAGGCTCCTTGAACCGGATTGCTTCCACTATCCGTTACAGTACCAGAAATAGTCGATCCAGTTGGATCCAGCGATGCGTCGACAACCAGACTGTCGCCTTGGTTAAGTGTGACAGGTACTGCCTCGGTAGAATATCCGGGAGCATTAAATACAAGCTGATAAGAACCAGGATGTATATTATCGATCAAATATGCCCCAATTTGGTCTGAGTAGACCGTTGAGATTATGATGCCGGTTCCAAGAACTACAAGTCTTACAGCTGCGCCTTCGATCCCAGAAGTTGTTACACTATCCGTCACAGTACCCGATATACTTGATAAACTTGGCTGCAGGCTAATGTTCAACGACCTTGTCTCACCATCCGTGATGCTCAAGTTGAAGGTTTGCTGCCCAAAACCTGGCGCAGATGAAACAATCGTATATGTTCCTGGCGGCAGTCCAATGATGGTATAGGTTCCATCGTTATCGGAAATATCACTATCGACAGGAACCGTCGTCCCTTCCAAAAACACCTGAACTAATGCACCGAATATAGCCTCCCCGTTTCCGCTGCTAAGGACTTTTCCAGTGATAATGGATCCCTCAGGCTGTAATGCCGCGTCTATGGTTTCACTTCCACCGGAAGACAGTGACACATTTTGAAGAAAACTTGTATATCCACTTGCGCTGATCACTACCTGATATTGACCTTCCTTCAAGGTCGTTATATTATATTGGCCAAAGTCATCCGTATATTGGCTGGCAGCCAAAGCGCCACCTGATATTGAATATACTTGGACAAGTGCATTTTGAATGGGATTCATGGTCATTTGATCGGTCACTTGCCCTTGAATCTGTGCTGGTGTATCAAGAAGGGAAGCATTAACGGTTGTTGTAGTGTTGGGGGCCAGGATGACAGGAATGGCTGCCGATGCATAACCAGTTGCTGAAATGACAACCGTAAAGCTGCCGGTTGGGAGGTTTGGCAGCATATAATCCCCGTTTTCATTAGTAAATGCGCTTTGGACGATGATGTCAGTATTGGGTACGATGAGATCAACCCTTGCATTTAGGATGGCAAGATTAGTGGAGGCATCTTTAATATTCCCCTCTACTGAAGCCGGATCCGGCGTCAATGACACATCGATTGATTTCATGTCGCCAGGCGCCACGATCACCTGTGTCGTAAATGCTTGAAAATCTGTCGCAGAATAGACGATGCGGTAATTCCCCTCTGACAGTCCTGCAATGGTGTAAATTCCATTGCTGTCGGTCAGTGTGCTGGAGATCAAAACATTGCTTCCTTGATCGAACACTTGAACCAATGCCCCAGAAAGTCCTGTATGATTGACATCATTTTTAACAATCCCTGTAAGAGTAGCCGGATTTGGAAGGAGTGCTGCATTGATAACCTTGGCTTCTCCTGGGACCAAGTTAAATAATATCCTTTGAGAACCATATCCATCGGCAGAAAAAACAACATTGAAATCACCTTCCGGCAATCCCCCGATGGTGTAGTTGCCGGAAACATCTGTATAGGTGCTTGAAATTAGCGGTCCACTGCCATCAAAAAACACTTGGACAAGCGCATTCGTAATCTGAGCAGTTGTTAAATCATCCGATACGACGCCAGAAATCGATCCAGGGAATGGCTCCAATGATGCATCGTATGTTGTATAATCTCCTGGCTGCAGAGTAATGGAAGAAATGACGGAATTATAATCACTGGCTGAAACGACGATGTTATAGGTTCCTGCAGGGATCATTGCCAATAGGTAATCACCGTTTACGTCCGTTAAAGTCTGACTGATGATGATATCACTACCCGGAACCACCACACTGATGGATGCACCTAAAATACCGCTCATGGTTACAGCATCTTGGATATTTCCAGAAATATCAGCAGGTGATGCTGGAAGTGACATATTTTGTACGATTGTGCTGTTGACAGGGACCACAACGCCGATGGTCCTGGAAGCATATCCTGGATAAGATGCTGTGATGGTATAGCTTCCAGCCTGCAGCCCTTGAATGGTATATGATCCGCTTCCATCCGTCTGTCCACTTGCAGCAAGTATATTCGTACCGGAAAAATACAGTTCTATCGCTGCGCCTACAATTGGTACTGTGGTAACTTCTTCAGTAATCAATCCATTCAACACTGAAGGTTGTGGCTGTAATGGGATATCAGCAGATGATGTTGCATTCGCCACAATGGTTACTTGCTTCTGATTGGATTGATAATCTGCATTTACAGCTGTCACTGTATAGCTTCCTGGGACCAAGCTGCCAATATGATAGAATCCAGATGCAGCAGTTTGGACCGTTTGAACGACAGTCCCTTGTGCATCAATCACTTTAACCAGTGAATTCGGAAGCCCATCATATGTTACAGCGTCCGTGACGTTGCCGCTCACTTCACCTGGCTGCGGCGGCAATTCGAAATCAGCTGTAACTGTTTGGTTGCTCAATACATTTACTCCCTGAGCAATTGTTCCATAATCGGGAGCACTTGAAACCACTATATATACACTTTCATTCAACCCTATTGTCCTATACATTCCGGCTTGATCGGTTATGGTTGAAAATACAATTGGTCCTGTCGCTGACATTTCCCTTACCACGATAGTAGCACCCGGAATGGTTTGAGCTGGATTCACCTGATCACGAACAGTTCCTTCGATATATCCAGGATCTGGTGCGAGAGCGAAACCAAGAATCGATTGAGAATTGGATTGAATCTGGGCACCTGCAGTTTGTGGTCCATAATTTACTGCGCTTGCAACAACGGTATAAGTTCCGGGGTTCAAGCCGCTCACCATATATTCACCAAAAGAGTCAGATTGAACTGTAGCGACGATTGTATCAGTATTATCAACCACCTGAAGTACCGCATTAACGACAGCTTCTCCAGTGACCATATTCGTGACATAACCCATAAGGCTGCCAGGATTCGGAGTCAAGATTAATTGCGTTGATACTATATCGCCTGGATTAGTAAAGACCGAAACAGAATTCGATCCATAATTTTGAGCAGATGCTGTCAACGTCAACGTTCCGTATGGAAGTCCATTTACCTGAAACGTCCCATCCTGTCCAGTGACAGAATTTCCTACAGCTAGACCGCTGTCATTGAAAATAATCAAGGCAGCCCCGGGAATTCCTTGCATTGATAATCCATCGACTATTGTCCCCTTGATGGTGACAGGGACTGCTTCCAATCTCAAGGTGACATTCGTAGCAATACCTGATGATACACTGATTGGTGTGGTCATGCTGTTATAGCCTGATACTGCTGCTTTAATGAAATAATTACCTGGTTCGATATCCGGCAGCGTGAAGGTCCCGTCGGAATTGGCAACCGTATTGAGAAGAGGTGTGTTTTGAAGACTTAAAAGCGTGATTTGGATGTTGTTTCCTGTAATCGGGTTACCGACAAGATTTTGGACTGCTCCACTGATGCTGCCTGGATTTGGAGAAAGGGAAATATTTGCGATTGTCGATTGATTGCTTGTAACTATCGCCCCTATTTGAGCGCTTCCGAAATTATTGGCTGAAGCAATGACATAATAGCTTCCTGGTGGAAGATTATTTACGACATAGTTGCCAAACACAGATGATACAGTGGATGAAACAAATTGATTGGTTGACGCATTCCGGATGATGACTGTCGCACCAGAAATAGGATTTCCTGTCAATATATCAGTTATCTCCCCAGCTATGCTGCCTGGATCGGCAGTCAATTCAAAATCAATGCCTTTGATGTCTGATCCGGGTGTGGTCAAGACCCCCGTGCTTTTTGATGAGTAGTATGGGGCAGAAGCCTGCACTGTTAATGCACCAGACGGAAGACTGGAAATATAGTAATTACCATTATCATCAGAGAATCCCCTGCCCACAATCGTTTGATTTTCATCCTGGATTATGATCGTTGCATTGGGAATTGCATGGCCATTACCATCGAAAATGTTCCCTGAAACGGATGCTGGAAGCGCCATGATTTCAATGGAAACTGTTTCACTCCCTCCTGGTGGAAGGTAGACGCCTGCTGACCCTGTTGAATAGTTTAAAGCTGCAGCTGTCACAATATAGTTTCCAGCCGATATCCCTGAAAATTGAAAGCTTCCATCAGGACCCGCTACCGTTGTACCCACCAATACATTATTGACATTAAACACTTGAATCACTGTATTCGCAGCAATTGGGGAAACCAGGCCTGAAATCGTCCCAGGTGTACTTTCCAGACCGATATCGACAGGGGTTGTCGCATCTGATTGTACTTGAACACCTACAATACCAGTTTCAAACAACTGTGCTGATACATTCAGTGTATAAAAACCTGGAGTAACTCCTCCTAAGAAGTAGTTTCCATTAGAATCGGTCAATACTGTATTGATTAAAGAGCCAAAAGAATCTGTCAAGGACACTGATGCACCGGCAATTCCTTGACCGACATTGTTATTGTCATAGATTCTTCCCTGGATGCTTCCTGGATCTGGATATAAGGCAAAATTGATGGTTTCTGCTGTATTGGATTGAATCACTACATCAGAAAGCCCAATTTGATAACCACTTGCAGAAGCCACTGCGGTATAAGTTCCAGGTGCAAGGTTGGAAATCATATAGTGCCCTGCTTGATCTGAGAACGTAGACTGGACCACTGTTCCTGAAGAATCCAGGATCCTCACTTCGATGCCGGCACCTGAAATCGGCTGGGTCGTTAATGCGTCTGTAATGATACCTGTAATTCCACCAGGGTTTTCCGCGAGTTGAAAATTGACGGTTGATGTAGTTCCTGCAGAAATAATTGCCCCCATCGACATGGACTGATAACCATCTTTGCTGGCGATGACGGTAAATGAGCCAGGTTCAAGATTGGGAACTGTATAAGTCCCATCCGTTTGAGTAATGACCCTGGCAATGACGCTGCCCGTCCCGCCTTGCTGGTAGACACTGATTACAGCGCCAGAAATGACATTGCTTAAAGCATCGACAACAGTTCCGTTCAAAATGCCGGTATCAGGGGTCAAAGTGAAATTGGCAATGGCTGTTTGACCAGTAACAACAATTGCTGCCAATGTCTGTCTTGCATACCCTTGAGCATTGACGATCACATTATATACATTCGGAGCAAGGTTTCCGACAAAATAATTTCCATTTGCGTCTGTACTTGTGGTAGCAACCACAATATTGTTTAACGTAATGCCAACGATTGCATTCGCAACTGGTCCTCCAGCAGAAATATTCCCGCTTATCGCCCCTGCCAGCTTACTTAATTGAGCATTTACATTCGTATTGGTGCCAGATGCCACCATAGCTCCTATTGCTTTGTTTGCATACCCATCCGCTGTGAAAATAACGGTATATGACCCTGACGATAACGAAGGAATTGAATAATTGCCGGACGCATCTGTCATGGTTGTCGCTACTGTGACACCGCTGTTATTGACTATCCGAATATTTGCGTTTTGAATGCCACTGCCAGTGCTGCTGTCTTGGACACCCCCGCTGATTGAACCCGGATTTTGTAACAGTGTCAAATCCACATTCATTGTTCCTCCGGATGCAGTAAAGCCCACTTGAGCTGTAATGTACCCGCTGGCGGAAGCACGTAGCCGATAAGATCCAGGTGCAAGTCCATTTACTGTATAAAAACCGCTGCCGTCTGCAACGGTTGTAGCAATCACTTGAGAAGCAAGGTTCAAAATTTCAACTGTCGCCCCTCCTACCGTTCCACCCCCGGAAGCAAAAATCGTACCGGTGATAGTCGTCGGGAGTGGGTCAAGGGTAAAGTCCACCGTTTCCGTTTCATTGGGGTCAACGATGACCGATTTTTGTTGTGATTGATAAGAAGTCTGGCTGACCGTCACCGTATAGTTCTGCGGAGTGAGATTGGAAAAGGAATATGTGCCATTGGCCGCTGTTGTGCTTTGAAGAACAAGGACCCCTGCTGCGTTGAGCAAGTTGACCTGTGCCCCCGCAATCGGAATAGATCCATTATCCATAACTGTTCCTTGAATCGTTCCAGGAAGTGGTGTCAATAAAATATTTTGATTGGTCGCCTGTCCGCTTACCACCGTAATCGATACCGTATTATTCGAGTAATTGGCATTGCTTGCCCTTACGTTATAGCTGCCAGGAGCAATTGATGTAAAACTATAGATTCCCGATGTGTCGGATGTTGTCGTTGCAATGACAGTCACGCCCTGCAGCAGTTCTACATTCGCACCTGATAACGGAAGTCCGCTTGCCTGATCTAACACCTTTCCTGTAACACTACCAGCTGCTACAACGGGTATGGAAGCAGACGCGTTATTTGATTGAATTGAGTTTCCTGTAAAACTGTCCACACCATTTGCAAATGCTGTATCAAGCGGCCTGGATCCTGCCGCAGAGAAAAGCCCTGAAGCAGAAAAAGTCAAAATAGCAGACGCCCCTCTGTCTAAATTCCCTACATTCCAAGTAAGGATTTTGGAAGCAGGATTATAGACAGCCGTTCCTTTGGAAGTACTGGTCACATTGAAGCTGCCGACCGTGTCCAACCCGATCGTATCTTGCACGATGATGGTCGTTGCACTGGATTTCCCGGTATTGTTCAATGTCAGCGTTCCGGTCCAAGATGCCTGCTCGCCTATTAAAACGCTGGCAGGACCAGAATTGATCATTTTACTTGCCGTCAGCTTCGCCCTTACATCCGCTAAATCGGCAGAGGTTGAATCGGAAAGTGCATTGGAGAAACTGAAACCTTCATCGGTCCGCAAAGAGTCTTTATTATAGTTGTTGGCATTTGTAGAAGAAAAAAAGATTGCTTTGATTAGGCTGGAAGAATTGATGCCTAGCGTGGAAAAGAATGTCGCTGCAGGCAAGAACCAATCGAGAAAATAGTCAGGATTGCCACCGAAGCTGGAATCTGCCTGTACGACTCTTGCAAAGTTATAGTTAGAAATGGCTTGGGAAAAATTCGGCTCCCCGCCTCCAAGTCCTTCTGCCGGATCGTTCCAGGAGTTGACCTGGATCGTTGTATTTTTAATTAAGTTTACAGTACTATTCAATCCGTTGACATTAAAAAGCCAATTATACGTCCCCGCTACCCCTGTTGTATTAATCAGCACACCCCAGGAAAAGTTTTGAAACCCCGTCAATTTATTATTCCTGGGATCTTCGTTTAACCGCAGCCGGAAATAAACATTTGTTCCATCATAAGCAAAGAATGCAGCTGGATATGTTGAGTCCCCGACAATATCCGTCGATCTCGGCGACTCATCATCCGTATGGTCAAACAATGGAGATCCATTCACCAAAATCGGCAAATACTGTGTATTGCTTGGAAATGCCAATATATAGCACCACCTTTCATATCATTGTGATATTGTATGGTGCAAGGATAGTACAAGTTTGTATATATGCCCCAAGAATTGAAGAAAAAATAGGTATATGGTTTCAGTGTTACGGTAATGGTTTGAGAGTTTTTTTACGATGGGTCGTCCATTAATGATAAGTTGAAATTTCCGCAGAATATCATTAATTCACGACCCATGTACTGCTGCGACATCAATAATTACAATGCTTTTCGCTGATTAAGAAAAAGCCTTTAATTAGGACAATCCCTTGAATTTACCCTTTCATTTCTTGTTCAGCCAACTTTTTAAGTTCTCTTGATCTTTGGATGATGAAACTTTTCATATACTTTTCTAAAAAAAGAGCATCTGCCAGTCTGCCAATGAATCCAAGTGGAGATTTATACATGAATGTGTCTGTCATCCAAGTTCCATTTTCGTCTTTTCTAAATTCATGTGTATGGACAAAGGATTGGAATGCGCCTTTTACCATGACATCTACAAAACGATAGGGACGATTCATTTCGATGATTTTGGCAGTCAAATTTTGTTTAACTCCAAAATGGATCGCTTCCCACGTTACATGCTCCCCAGCTTCAATCAAGCCGGAAGTCCGGCCGCCTACTGCTCTTTCTTTGTTTCTTTTATCAACGGTTTTTGTATGTATATCGATATCCCTTGCTAAATCGAAGCACTTTTCAATATCTGCTTGTATAAAAATAGTAAATTTAATGTTCGGCAATGGATGGGCCTCCTGTATAATTGGTCTGTCAAAATAATATAATTAAGGTCGTTTAGCGAATCTACTGGGCAACTTCTTTCTTTGGGACACGCTTCGGCTCTTTTTTCACGAATCTGTGTCTCATCCATCGCTTTTGATTGCCTCTTCCGAAAAGATGATCGCAATTAAAATAGGAATCTTCTTTGTTTGAAGATTCCCATTCCAAGTATATTATAAAATAATTTCATTATGTGGACATAAATAATTGGATTGTTTGGCTAATTATTATGCTGTATGAAGCCCGTCTACAGTAACCGTCCTATAGGAATCCTCGATTTGCCCGATAACTTCAAAGCCATTATTTATCTCAGAATACCCTTCTGTTTTTTCACAGGATGAACAGTGGATTTCATCTGAGGTGAATTTGGTCCGAAATTCCGTTCCGCATTCAAGGCACTTGACGATATGGGCATCTTCTCTGTTTCCTTGGCGGTCAAAAAGGATCACTTCTTTTCCTTTAGTCATATATTTCATATCTATAACCCTCCTATTTTAGTTTCACTTTATGGTCTTAGTAAAAAATACCCGCAGTGTATAGTTCCAAAACATTATTTTTCAGTTTTTTCTATAATTTTCCGCCATATAAAAAATCCGGCTATAATCAGCCGGATTTCCATATTGTCAATTATCACTTGTTTTTTCGAATGTATGAACTTCCTCCCAATCAGTCCCCCCATTTTTGGTGGTATACAAAACAGAAGAGTTTTCATTGTCATTCGTTATCCACCAACCATGATGATCGTCAGCCATTGCCAACAATGGTTCATTGAAGCCAGAAAATGCGGCGTCACTCGTATGCCAGCTCTTTCCTCCATCATTGGTCCAACCCATTGTATTCGGTTGATCGCATGCAGGGCATGTTCCGCCAAGAAATGCTGTTTCGGTATTTACCACATAGAGTGGACCGGGTTTTGATCCCTTGTTGTCCGGAATATTCGGGTGCTTCTCTGGAACTCCAGGTGCCGGACCACCTCCGGCCGTCGATTTTGCCACAACCGGGAGCCAAGTTGCACCTCCATTCTTCGTATGGAAAAAACTATAGGAGGTTTGAGTCATCCCTGTTCCGCCAATCAGTTCAACCCATGCATCTTGAGCACCAGCTGAGCGGATGATGGCTCCGTTGAGGCCATACATGAATTTTTTTGAAAACACTGGATTCCAAGAGTTTCCGCCGTCCGTTGTATTCATGACCTGAATTTGTTTATCTTTAAGCGTTACAGCCCATCCATTCTTTGCGTCATGGAAATAGGGCTCTCCTATTATGTTTGAAGGGACATTAAGTTTGACCCAAGTCTTTCCGCCATCTTCGGAATGAGCATTGCCAACGAAAGCATCATTCGTTGATCTGAAATGCAAAAAGCCATCTTGAGGCATTCTTCCAACGGTCATCCAATGTTTTCCTCCGTCGTCGGTTTTCAAAATCCGTTTTTGAGTTGGACTGTCCTGTTCATCGGCAAAGACTACCCAAGCCTGTTTTCCATTGAGAGCAAAAATTTGTTGTGCTGTTTGTTCACCTTCATATTGGATGCTCCAATTCTTTCCGTTGTTATCAGACCTCGCTATCCATCCATCTCCCCCGATCCAGCCAGAATCTGCATCAATCATCCGAACGGAAGTGATCTTCTCCATCGATACGTTTTTATCCGGAGCGTCTGATGAACCGCTTGACGATTGGTCATCAGAGGCGCCTCTGGAAGAATCAGCTGTACCAGATGATTGATCATCCGAGCCTTTATCACTTGAATTGGATGTACCAGTCGATTGATCAGTGTCATTCTTTGAATCCGAATCAGTCACGCTTGTTTTTCCATCGTCCTTATTAGTCCCGCTGCTATCCTGATTTGCTACGGTTCCTTGTTCTGAATCATCGCCTGACGAAACGGGTTTACCAGCGTGGTGGCTGCATCCGGCTGCGAAAATTAATATTATTGAAAGGAATAGGAACAACCACCCTTTTTTTATGGCTTTCATGAAAATTCATCCCCTTTTAAAACTTTTTCAATTATTAGACGTAAAAGATTGAATTTTTATTACACTTTTTCCGCCCATATTTTACTATTTCCTTTAGATTGTTTTTAAAACTGAACATGACAATTATAAAAAGTTAAAGAATGTTGAAATTCATCGGAGGATACCCGCTTTCAGATGTGGCGGAAAAAAAGCCTAAATAAAAAGCATCGAGAAGTGGGCAACTCGATGCCTTTTTTCAGATCAAAAGCTAAAAAACAATTCAATTAATTACCCCGTTCAAGTGCGCTTTTGGCCAACAGCATGATGGTCATGTCATCCATCGGTGGGTTGTGGATCCCTGCCCGGACATCCCTGTAAAAACGCTGAAGCGGATTTTTTAATGATAAACTTTTCGCTCCGACTACGCGCATTGCCAGATCTACGACTACAATTGCAGCATTTGTTACAGCCAGCTTGACTGCCCCTAATTCAGGAAGCATATCTGCCTGGTCAGCTTTACTGGCTTCATCCCACTGTTTGGCAACAGAATATAGAAAACTCCTGGCTCTCATCATCTCCAGTTCCATCTCCCCGATTTTCTCTTGGACATTCGGAAGCTCGCTGATGGTCCCTTTGATGCTGTTCGGAGAATATTCCTTTGAAAATTGTATCGCATAGGTTTGGGCCGCTTGTGCTATGCCCAGATAGCATGCCGGAATATGCAGCAGCCAGCCTTCTGCCCCCTTCTTGCCTTTCGAACGGACATCTACAAAATGTTGATGTGGGACGTGGACATTTTCCACAAACAAATCATGGCTACCCGTACCCTTCAATGCGATGCTGTCCCAAGTCTCTTCTATCCTTACGCCTGACGATGCAGCTGGAACGAGGAAATTACCTACTTCCCCAGTTTCTTCTATCGTTGCACTAACCAGGATATAATCCAATGCCGGTGCCAGACTTGTAAATGTTTTATGCCCGTTCACCAACCAGCCATCATCGGTTTTCACTGCCGTAGTTTCAGGCTTTCCCCCCCTTGTGGGACTGCCTGTTTTCGGCTCTGTCGCTGCGGCGTTGATCAACTTCCCATTTAGAGCTTCGGAAAAAATGAATTCAAGCATATCATCTTCCCATTTTCCCTTTTCCCCTAAATTTTTGATGATCCCCATATGCCAGCCGATGGCCAGCGCTGTAGAACCATCCCCTTCGGCTATCCGTTCTTGCAGCCTGATCATCTCGTATAGGGAAATGTCCTTCCCCCCGAATTGTTTCGGCACTGTCAAGGCAGTATAACCCGATTCCTTTAATTCCTTTATATTTTCGAACGGGAATCCGTTGTTTTCATCGATTTCGGCTGCCCTTTCGAAAAATCCATCTTTTAACTTTTCCATCATTTTCAGTCGTTCATTCATCGTTTCGGCTTGTAGAAAATCCATATGGAAGAACCTCCAAAATTTGATGTCTACCATTTATTATTCCCGAATCGTGCATGGTCTTCAAACAATTTGATTTCCTAAGGTTTTTTCACCATGACTTCTTTTGAGACGTCCATACCGATTTTACTTTCTAGATTATCTATTTCAAAATGGAGTTCCTTTGCATCCCGAAGATTATTCTTTACAAACATCAACCCTAAAACGCCCTGGTCGTTTCTCATCGTTCCCGTAAATGTGATGTTTTCGTTATTCTCATCCAAAATAGTGGTTTCTGTCGGAAATTCCCTTCCGCTATTCCCCAAATCTTTCGGATTGAAATATTCCACATCCAGATGCGGCTGCCTCTCGTCAATCTTAGGGTCATCTACAAATGAGAAATTATAGATGATATTATCATTTTGAACCTCTATAGAATCAAGATTGACGGAAGTATTATTTACTTCCCCGAGTTTTCGATCCCGGACTTCTGAATAAATACCATTCGCATCCAGCTTTTCCTTCTCTATATTCTTTACAGAAAAATCAAGCTTGTCATCACCAAAGAATTTGATCCCGCTCACTTCGAATGTAATCGATTTGGGAATGGCATTGAAAGATTGGAAATCAAGCTCATATTCATCCTCAGCACCGTTTCCCGGGAAGAGGAAGGCATTTTCCATCGACTTTTCTTCACCACCATCTGTTGTCATTTTCATATCGATTGCGGTTACCCCTTTCACATGGAAAGACGGGTCGATTTTCAAGTCAAGTGTGGTGGTCCCCACGTTTGTTTCGATTTTCTCCAGTACGATGTTCACACCATTATCATGCATTTCCTCATTTATAGGAATCTTCTTTATTGCTTTGTTTTTATACTGATATCTAAAATGCATTCTCACTCCCCTAAGTGATTTTTTCTTTCCATCAATTTCAAAATCAAAATCTGCTGGAATATCTGCATCCATATTCTCTTCTGGATTTCTTTTGTAATTCAATAAAGGAGGGATGCTGATGACTTGATATAATTTATGATCAAAATATATGTCCTGTCCGGTATGCAACTGTTGATCCTGATCATATAGACTATCCATATACCCATTTTCATGGCCTATAGAAAGACCGGTCAACTTCGGTAATTTTTTCTTTGAACTTTTAAGCAATCCGATATTTTCATCGACATCGATGCTGTACAATATGTTTACTTTATCCTCATTTGCCCACATTTTTTCTATGTGCATTTTTTTATCCGTATCCGGCAGGAGGATTTCCTCCGGGACGGAGAAAACCTTTCCATTTTCCTCTGCCTTTTTAAGACCTGGATATTGTTTATACAATGCTGTACGTAATTCGTCCGCAGTTC
The DNA here is from genome assembly GCF_003668575.1 of Falsibacillus albus. Lineage (NCBI taxonomy): Bacteria > Bacillati > Bacillota > Bacilli > Caryophanales > Bacillaceae > Falsibacillus > Falsibacillus albus. Next base: position 58,735 of record NZ_RCVZ01000015.1, read on the forward strand.
CTGCACTTTGAACATTTGCATTCATATGATGATCGCCAAGCAGCGCATTTGCAATGAATATCCCCGCGATGATGCTGGCAATGATGATCCCCTTCTTCAATCATTTCTCCCCGCTTTCTGTCGATAGATCCAAATGGAACTCTTTATCTAATTGGATGCTGTATTGGAATTTTTTCACTTCAAAGTGAAGGTCATTGGAATGTTGAATAAATTCCTTGTTTAATTTCAATCCGTATTCATTTGTACCTTCATTTGCAAAATCTTCGAATTGCACTTCCTCGCCCTTTTCATTCTTACCTGAAATTTGTGCAGGCTCTGATTTAAGCTGTTTTGATTTATACCAATTTACCGGAAACATATCGGTCGGATCAAGTTTCGGCTTGCGCCTGTCTATTACGCCTACATCCTCATACTTAAATGTGAACAGCATCATGCTTGAATCGAAAACTGCTTTTTCCAAGTAAATATTCGTCTGCTTGGCAGTCAATAGCAGCTTATGATAGGTTTTCCCATGCTTCTCATGCTGTAAATCCTGAATATTTTTCAGGTCGAATTCCAACTTGTCATTCCCAAGAAACCCAGCTCCTTTAATGATGAAATCAAGAGATGATGGCATCTCGTTAAATGGCATGGAATGTATGACATATTCATTGGAATCAGCACCAACAGGTATCGGCCTATTCGACATCGGCCAAAAGCTTTGATCAGAAAGCAGGAACATGTCCAGTTCTTTAAGCAATACATCATTTGCTGGAACATCCAATCTAACATATAAGGCATTCTCTGAATCACTCGTCACCAGTCGTTCGATTTGAAGAGTGTGGTCCCTGATCACAACAGATTTATCGATTTTCCATTCTTTTAAAGAAGGATCACGATAATCGTATCGGATTGGAATTTTCGCATCATTGATCGAGATTGTTTTTCCATCCATTTGCATCGTGATGTCGACAGGCAGCTCGATGTTGATATGCTGGATAGGATCTTGATTCATCATTTTGACCGAGCCAAAATTGACAGAATAATAGATTCGGTGGTTATAATAGATTCCATTTTGCACAGACTTCTCATTATTGTCTTTGAAAGCTTTGAGAAAGGTATCATCATTGAAAATTTTCATTGCGGTGATTTTCGGGACCCCTTCGCCAGGGTCTTTCAGCATGTCCGCTTTTTCATCTGTATCGACGCTGTAGAGAAAACGAAGATCGTCGCCGTCGAGCCACATCTTTTCAATATGTATGTATTTGTCCGTATTCGGAATGTTAATATCTTTATGTATTACCTTTGATTCTCCTTTTTTCTCCGCCTTCTTCAGTCCAGGAGATATTTGGTACTGTAAATGTTCAAAGTCTTCCTTGCTTGAAACATGGTTCAGACTGGCGCTGGTTTGATCGTCCCTTCCAAGCAGGGCATTTCCTGCGAAGACCGTGACAATCAATCCCCCGATGATTAGCGATTTCTTTAAAGAAAATTTCCCCATTTCCTACTCCCTTTTTCTAAATAATATAAATAGTTATTTTTAGATAGTTTAGCATTAATTGGCAAATATGAAAAACACCGATTGCTAATCGGTGTTTTAAGGATTGAAAAAGAATATATAAATAGATAAGAAAAAATTAAGCAATCCCAATAGTACAATGGTGAAAGATGCAAACTTTTTCCCTGTACGATTAACCACGCGCGCGTATAGGAAGCAATAATAACTAATATAAACAGCTAAAAGCATTAGCACCCATCTCATTGCATCAATCCTTTATTTTTTCTAATTTTTCCGGCCTCAACTGTTTTCCGAAACTGTCCAGCTTAACATGGTACTTTACCTTTATATTTGCGTTGGGGTATGATTTCATCCAATTATATTTTACATAGTCATCAATCGTTACAAATTCTTTTCTGGCAGTGACTGACCAATAAAACGGTTCTGCTTTGTATTCATTTTGGGTCTTTTCAATCAATTTTTCTGATTGTTGTTCTAAATTTTTCTCCAACGACTTTTTTAACACCTTCTGTTTTTGAAGATTTTCTACATAATTCACCATACTCGGAATATACACGATGCCGATGTCCATCCACTCCTCTACCAATATCCGCGGTGCAGTCCCATCGATATTGGCTTTTACTACCGTTTGAATATTCTTTGCCCTGCCAGTGATTCTGAAATGATCGTCCAATGGATCTGGGAATGTAAAAAAGATTTTCCTTGGCTTTTTGTCATCGCGGAGAACAGCGGTCAATCTTGTCTCTTCCCCGGTTAATGCACCAATCATTTTGCCGTTCTTAAACACTGCTGAGCCAATGATTTGCACCTGTGTACCACCTTGCTTATTGATTTGTCCTGGATAGAAATCATCTTCATTGGGATCTTCCTTTGGAGCTTCTTGTTTCGCTGTCGTATAGATGGCCAAAGATAAGCCGGCATCTGCCTGAGTATCATGTATAAAAGTGTGAAGGGTAGACCTTGGGGACATTGCATTCGTCTCCCACCTTCTTGACATATAATCATAGAACTTATGGGGGCTCGACTCAAACGCAGACGCATTATTCCTTAAGTAATCCGAAGCTTTCTCTTTTGAAACTATCAGGTACATATCCCTCCGTATTTGCCGGTCCCTCATCAAGGAGGAAATGATCTCGAAGAAATGCCTGGACCTGGCGAGTTCCTCGCTGACGACAATTGCCTTTGTATGATAAAAATTAATGTTCCTTGTTTCTGAAGCATTGACCAAGTCCCTTCCGGAAATGGCATCTGGTGCTGTCAAAGTAATGGTTTTCTCTTCTTTTATATCATCTGACTTTGGTCCTGCGACCGGATTTGCTATTTGATAGGTCACGTCAAATCCTCTCTTCCCCACCGATGGAGCATCGAGCCCAATGACGATCACAAATCCTTCTTCTTCAATTTCCAATCGATCCGCACATCCTGACAAAACCCATGATGAAATTATTAATCCTAGCAACAGGGCAATTTTAGATGTCACTTTGCTGCACCTGCCTTTTTCCATTTCATGACGCTCCATAATATCGGGGGGAGAAGGAACAGAAATATCCAGCTTCCCTGAAGGATAAATTCCCCCCTAAAAATATAGGCATTGATAACATTATTCTCTGGAAGTACACCAAGAAGAATGATCAAAAAACTGAATGGCAAAAGAAGCGGCTCAAATTCTTTTAGCTTGAATGTGTAGGCAAACGTGGCTGTTGAAACGTATATGTAGATCGCAAAACGGACAATACTTGCAACCGTCCAAAATCCAAGGAATAATGCCTCAATATTTGATACATATCTACCTAGCTTAAGCATCCTAGTGATTTCCTGAAAAGGATAGCTGATGATTTCAATCCCTGGGTAATCAAATAGCATAATGTACATCCCCCAAAATATGGCTATTTCCACCAAAACAATGCCATAGCCAATAAAGCTGGCTGTCTTGAATGTCTTATAATCCTTAAAGAAAGGGAAAAGCATTGAAAAAAAGAGCAAATCCGAGGTGATGGAAGAATAGCTTACACCCTGTTTCATTACATTCGTCCATCCATAACCTGCAATCGGGAAAAGATATCCCACATGTATATTTTTCCATATTAATAAAATGATGAAAATTAAAGAAACTTTAATATAAGGGAGCGAAATCCAAACGGTATTCGTTATAGACTGCAGCCCCCTGTTGGCAACAAAATAGGCAAGACCAACAAACACTAAATAAATGAGCACCTTTGACGTTTCTGGAAAGAACATCGTATTAATGATGTCCACGTAGCTTCTAGTGTTGCTGATTGAGCTTGAAAAAGAAATAAAAAACAACGTCATTCCAATGAACCATCCCACATATTTACCAAATAGATCATGAATAATCGCTATTAAATCCAGATTTTCATATGTTTTTAATATCTTTAACAAAAATATGAACGGGACGATCATTACAAGACCTGAAATAAAAGGAACCATCCATGCCGCATTTGCCGTTTCTTTAAATAAAATAGTAGGTGTCGTATCAGTAAACTTGATGCCAAGGCTCAATAATATCAAAGCAACAAATTCTCTTGTCCCTACTTTACGAGTGGCATTATTCACTTTGATTCCCCTCTTCTTTTTGCATCCGCTGCACTTCCTTCGGCAAGACATGAAATGGCCTGAGCCATTGCTTCCACATCGGGGGCCTAACGATCAAATCTTTTGAAGATCGATAATGCGGGGCCATTGGGGCTAAAAATGGCACACCAAATGACGTCACTGAGGCCATATACGCAATGCACGCAGTCAAACAGCCCGCTATTCCAAAAAGACCGAAGAAACTCCCCGCAATCAAGAATAGATATGTTGTCAGCCGAATCATATAATTGAAAGATAAATTGGGGATAGCAAACGAAGCCAACCCTGTCAAGGCTACCACAATCACTAAAATCGGACTGATGATATTTGCTTGAACAGCTGCTTGACCAAGGATCAAAGCTCCGACGATTCCAATGGTGGGGCCGATCGGACTCGGTACCCTCACGCCACCTTCCCTGATCAGCTCAAACGCCACCGACAACAAGATTATTTCAAATACTGCCGGGAATGGAACCTTTTGACGCGTTGCGGATATTGACAGAACAAGATCGGTAGGCAGCATCTCTTCATGAAAGTCGGTAATGGCAATATAAAGGGCTGGTGTCAATACAGTGACAAATATAGCCATTAAACGGATAAGCCTTGAAAAATTCCCATAAAACCATCTTGAGTAAGAGTCTTCCGATGTTTGAAACAATGACCAAAACGTCACAGGTGCAATCAAGCAGCTTGATGAAGTGTCCATCAATAACACAACATGCCCTTCTTTTAAAAATGCCACAGCGCGATCAGGTCTTTCTGTATATAATAAGGTTGGGATGATTGAATATGGCCGCTCCTCTAAATGCTGTTCTAAAATTTCCAGGTTTTGAAGCTGGTCGATGGAAATTTCATTGATTCTTTTTTTAACCTTTTCCACGAGGCCATCCCCTACCACATCATTCATATAAAGGATTCCTACCTGACTGACTGCTTTATTGCCGACATTCATATATTCTGTAATTAATTCCTGAGATTTTAATTGCTTTCTGACCAATGAAATATTGACAGCTATGGACTCAATGAATGATTCCTTCGGTCCTTTTAATACGTGTTCATTCTCAGGCTTTTCCACACTTCTTTTTTCAAATCCGGTTGTATTAATCACTAACATGTCCTCATGGTCCACAATCAACAATGAATTACCTGAAAGAATTGAATCAATACATTCGACGATATTTCTTGTGAGGTTCACTTCCATATTTGTCAGTATCGAGTCTTTGACCATTTCTGGAATAGTGCCACACATTTCAGAAGCTTCATTTGTCAGCAGAGACTTTATCAATTGATTTTCAATGGCTTCTTGATTGACTGTCCCTTTTAAATAAAAAATTACTCCAAAATTTGAAATGGAAGAAATATACACATTTCTTTCTACCAAATCCTTATTAGAGGGGGCATGAAATATCGAACGGATTTCATCCCTTTTTTGTTCAATCCCGGTTCCTGCTTCTCTTTTGTTTTCAGTATGAGAACCCTTCTTGGGTAAAAATCGTTTCAACTTCATCCTCCTCCTTCCCATTCAACTATTAGCTTTTATCCAGCCTATATTTTTATCCATTTTTTCCTCTTGTTTTTTGTAGTGATTTTTTTATTCCGGTCAAGCAAGCCTTTCCTGAGATGAATACTTTTTATATTGTCAAAGCAGACTCTTAGGATAGCAGGCAGTCAGTCCTCCGTAGTCTCGTACCTTCCTCTCCAATCAACAAACAAGTATGGAAGGTTTTAAAAAAAAAATGACTTCCGCATACTTTGCGAAAGCCAGACTAGTTTACCGATGACCGATGAAGGTTTGTTTTCCTGAAAGATTCCATCCAATGTTGAATTCCATACATAATCATTGATTTAGCCAAAAACAATAGCCATAATTGGTACTTTTTCAGCCTGCCTTGCTTGAAAATGCCCAATCTGGTGAAAAGCGCATTAAATGGATAAATGAAGATACCGTCTACTATGGCATTCAAGCTTAAATAAAAAAAGATATTTCCATAGCTCAACGTCAACAGCCACAGAGATCCTGCCATAAAGGGACCGAAAATGAACGGTGATTCCACTGTCAGCTTTGAATGAAGCTTTTGGAGGATGATCCACCATTTCCACTTTTTTGCGAAGTGGCTTTCGACCAGAATGAAACCGCTCATGAAAACAGCAGCTGGAGAGAATCGTTTTATATTCCGCCATCCTAAAAAAGGAATTGTCGCCCATGAGACGATAACCATAAGAGTCAAAATCCATTTATATTTATTCACGGCACTAACCCCCTTTGGAATTAGCTTGTGTATTCACATCAATTCTATTCTTCCTAAACGGATGTTCTAGCTTGCCGTCAAGTGTATTTCTGTAAGGATTCTGTTGAATATGGCACCAAATCCTTTTTGTTCAAGCTGTACCTGCTCCAGGACACCATCCTCAAACCATTTCTCTCCAATCTCCACTCCCATTGGACAATCCTTCCTCCAGCTTTCGAGCAGCTCTTGGACCAAATGCCCCCTATTTAAAACGAAAACTGTTTTCAGGACAATCTGAACGATTTCCAATTCTTTAAATGGTCCTGTCACCACCATGGCTTTACTTTCAAGATAAGGGTTTGCATCCTTTAAATCCGTACACCCTGCCATGCCATCCTTCGCAGCATAGACCACCCTCCTTAGCCCGGACATGACTGCCGCCCCGAAACACATCGGGCATGGCTCCATAGTAGAATACAGCGTATATTCCTTTCGATTGATATTTGTTTCCCTGTTATCAATCTTCAGTATGGCATTTACTTCTGCATGAGCAATTTTGTTGGCGTAAATCTCTCTTCCCACGCCTGCATTTTCGTAAACTTTGTTTCTTCCTTTTGATATGATGATCCCATTTTCATCAGTAATGACAGCCCCAATCGGAAAAGACCCTTTGCAATAGGACTCCCACGCTTCCTCAAAACATGATTGCCAATGAGTATGTAAGGAACTCCACATGGCCACTCCACCCCTTATAAGATAATTCCATTACATTATACCTTAATTTTCCTGCAAGCTAATAGCAGCCAGCATCGAATATCCTTGGAATTTGTAAAGATAAGGGGTGCCCCATGGTGCCTGGCACCAGGGTACACCCCTTCCTATATCATGTTTCAAATAATGTTCCTTCTAGAGCAGAAATATATCGTTGTGCTGAGTTGATGACGGATATTTTAGCATCATCCCGGATGATGCGGTGAAATGCCCCGTATAGACGATCAAAGTCAATTGATGATATTTTCTGTTGTATTTCACGGACCTTTTTACTTGGCAGCGGAATGGAATTGGGATAGCTGTACATAAAACTTACCCAGTTCCGATCAGCTACAACCTGAATGATATCCCCGCTGAATAGGATCCCTTTTCCGTTTTTTCCTGCCTCCCAATTCAGGACGGCACCTCCTTTGAAATGCCCTCCCAAGCGCGATAAGGTGATCCCGCCAAACAGCTCATGGTGTTCGCCTGACCAAAACCTGATATTCTCACTGTTGCGCATCACCCATTGTGAATCATCTTCATGAATATAAACCGGGCATCCAAATGCTTCTGCCCATTCGACTTGTGATGAATAATAATGGGGGTGAGATAAAGCAATGGCGTTAATTCCACCGAGTTCTTGTACTTTAGCAATTGTCTCTTCATCCAAATATGTTATGCAGTCCCACAACACATTGCCGGCCTCCGTCTGAATCAAATATGCAGTCTGTCCGATTGCAAATCCTGGTTTCGTCGTGATGCTGTAGATTCCTCTCTCTTCCTGGAGAATATCATTCTTTAGCTGCCCGCTTCTTATCAATGTATTCAAAGATGTCCATGCCTGGCCTGCCTCTTTTACATATTGGCGCTCATCCTCACAAATCGGGCAGGCTTCCGGCTGTCCATCCATTTCTCCAAATTGCGTCCCGCACGTACAACATATCCATTTTTCCATGTCTATTCACTCCTTTCCTCAATTATATAAGAAAGGCTATTACTTCCAGTCATTACGGAGAATGAAATATTGCTACGACTTTTGTATGAAGATAAAATCCAGACAATTCACAGTGAATTCTCTCAGCTTTTAGCCATAGAAAAATCCCCTTCAAGTTCCATTCCTTCCTCCATAGTAACATGGAGGTTTTTTTGAATGTCTACTTAAAGGGGATAAATATCAGCCCTCGAATTTGTCTTCTGTCTTAATCTTTTCAGATTAGGATTTTACTATGCTTCAATTCACTTTTTTAACACGAAAATCGTGGTCATGCAGTGCTTGTTTTAAGCTGCTGTGCGTCGAAACATCTTTGAAGTTGATGCCAAGCTGAACGGCGGTTTGTGCCACCTCGGGACGAATCCCGGACAAAATCGATTCGACACCGACCAATTTCAGCGTGCTCATTACTTGAAAAATTTGATGAGCTACCATCGTATCGATGATTGGAACACCTGACAAATCGATGAACAGCTGAGAAAGGTTTTTCTCGACACACTGAGCCAATGTATTTTCAAGGATTCTCTTCGCTCTTTCCGTATCAATATCACCGATGATCGGAAGAACACCGATATAATCCGAAATAGGGATGATAGGTGAACTTAACTCATAGATCATTTCTTGTTGGGCTGTCATTCTGGATGAAGTAACTTGATAGTATTTTTCTGAATACAGTTCAAGTACGAAGTCCACAGTATTTTGTAAATGACGGTTCCAAGAAAGCATTTCATCCATGGAAATTTCTAGCTCTACACTCTGGATGAAGTCTTCCAGGGCTGCCATCAAAATGTTGCGGAATTTTTTAAACTGATGAACGGTTTCCTGGATGGGGGTATATGTGCTTGCCCGATCCTCCGCAACATTTTTCGCCCATTTTTTAATCTCTTGCAGATTCTCTTCATTGCTGCTCACAAAATTCTCTGCTACAAATTTAATAAATATTCCATTTTGTTCCATCAATCGCTTCTCATGATGGGGAGCGGCATTTTTTGAATAGATTGAAGGGCTTTCTTCTCTCGAATTCAACCATTCCTTTGTCAATTCATTAGATTGAGCAAGGATGTATTCGCACAATGCTTTATTTTTTTGATTCAATTTTTATACCTCCACTAAACTCCGTATCTATCAAAACCATAACATAATTCATTACTAATGTCAGTTTTTGTAGATTTTCCACCTTGCGGGCACGATTGGCCTCTTTTGATGACCGATTTCCGTACGAGCGACTCCTTGCGGGCACCAAAGACCTCTTTTGATGACCGTTTTCCGTACGAGCGCCTCTTTGCGGGCATCATAAGCCTCTTTTGATGACCGGTTTCCGTACGAGGGTCTCCTTGCGGGCATCATAGGCCTCTTTTGATGACCGTTTTCCGTACGGGCACCTCCTTGCGGGCACGATTGGCGTCTTTTGATGACCGGTTTCCGTACGGGCGCCTTCTTGCAGGCACCAAAGACCTCTTTTGATGACCGGTTTCCGTACGGGCACCTCCTTGCGAGCATCATAAGCCTCTTTTGATGACCGATTTCCATACGAGCGCCTTCTTGCGGGCACGATTGGCGTCTTTTGATGACCGGTTTCCGTACGGGCGCCTTCTTGCGGGCACCAAAGACCTCTTTTGATGACCGGTTTCCGTACGGGCACCTCCTTGCGAGCATCATAAGCCTCTTTTGATGACCGATTTCCATACGAGCGCCTTCTTGCGGGCATCATAGACCTCTTTTGATGACCGGTTTCCGTACGAGCGACTCCTTGCGGGCATCATAGGCCTCTTTTGATGACCGTTTTCCGTACGAGCGCCTCTTTGCGGGCATCATAAGCCTCTCTTGATGACCGATTTCCATATGAGCGCCTTCTTGCGGGCATCATAGACCTCTTTTGATGACCGGTTTCCGTACGAGCGCCTTCTTGCGGGCATCATAGGCCTCTTTTGATGACCGGTTTCCGTACGAGCCCCTCCTTGCGAGCATCATTGGCCTCTCTTCATAACCGGCTTCCGTACGAACAACTCCTTAACGATCACTAAATTTAATCGAAGACCATTCACTTATCAAGACGCTTCATGATCAAGTGCTCCATCAATCTCCATGGCAAAACCTTTTTTAGCCAAATAAATGATTTGATCCCTTTGCCCATTGGGTATCTTAGCTTCCGAAATCCACGATGATTGACAAGATAGGTGATCTGTTGAGCAATTCCAATTGGATTTCCCCGCTTTTGTCCACCTTTCTCAAGTTCGTTTTCAAGCTGAAGCATATAGGGAAAATAAGGGGAATCTTTTTGTAGAGATTTCGGGGCAACCTTCTTTCCAGCTGACCAAATATTCGTTGAGTACGACCCAGGTTCGATAATGACTACATCGATCCCAAATGGCTTTACCTCCAATCGGAGACTTTCACTCCAACCTTCCAGGGCAAACTTGGAAGAAACATAAGGTGATAATCCTGGAAACCCGATTTGGCCGCTGACACTTCCCATATTGATAATCAATCCAGAAGTATTTTTTCTCATTATCGGAAGAACGGCTTGGGTGACTGCAATCAATCCAAAGAAATTTGTTTCGAACTGTAACTTATACTCCTCGATCGTTACTTCCTCGGCAAACCCGCCCTGCGCGTACCCGGCATTGTTGACCAGCACCTCGATCCGCTCAAACCGATTTACATTTTTTCTAAACTGTTCGATTGAAGGATGCGAGGCAACATCCAGTTCGATGATCTCAATATATTGTTCAACATGATTTTCTTTTGCGAAATCAAGGATAATTTGCTTTTTTTCTAGATTGCGGATGGCAGCCAGCACATAAAAGCCATTTTTCGCCAGCTCGATTGCTGTAAGAAGTCCAAACCCGCTGGAAGCACCTGTTATAACCGCTGTTTTTCTTTTCATTGCTGCTCTCCTTCATGGGACAAGTTTTTTTATGATACAATTCTTCCATTCTAAATTCCATGGCTGACTGTGAAAACCCTCTTCATGGTTAAAGTTCTTTCCCGGCAATCGGATAACTGTCATTTTCCATTCTATTCAGTCATAAAAAAAGTCTGGTCCAGCAGGAGATGGACCAGACGCATTAAATCATGAATGCAGATTTTTTTCATAGATTTTCAAGTTTGCATAAATGACGTTCAAAATTGGCGTTTGAACGTCATTTTCCTTTGCGATGTTAAGTAGATTACCGAATAGATGCTCAGCTTCTATCAACGATCCCTTTTCCATGTCGCGCTGAAGCGAGGATTTCATCCCATACCCGATTTCAGTAAGCTTGGCAGAAAGATTCTCCTTAATATCCGGAGAAACGGGAGCATTTACTGAAACGGCAATTGCATTCACTTCCTCGATCAACTGAAGCATCACTTTTCTGCCTTCCTCTTGTTCGCGGATTGGTCCTATCGAGGATCGAAATAAAGAAGTAACCCCTGACATGGTGGATATAAATAAATATTTATGCCACATTTCCTGCATAATCTGATCTGATAATCGAATGGCTGCCCCGCTGTCCCTAAGTACAGAGTCCAGTCTCTCAATCCTCTCTGTCCTTTCTCCGCTTCGTTCTCCGAAAACAAGTTCATGAATGGAACTCGTTTGGACTATATGGCCCCCTTCATTCAAAGTAGCTTCGATAAAGCAAAGACCACCCAGAATATTATCCTTTGGAAAATATTCTTCCATTTTTTCCAGCTGAGATATTCCGTTCAGCATCGGCAAAATAAGTGTATCCTCGTGGACAAATCCTTTCAGATCAACGAGCGCTTCATCCAAGTGATAGGCCTTGGTGGAAATAAAAATCACATCAAACACTTGATCCTTTTCACTTGCCGTTATCAGTTTAGGCTGCAACTCTACATCTCCGTGGATACTCTTGATTATAAGTCCACTCTCCTCAAGCTGCTTCTTTCTATTCTCACGGACAAGAAAAGTGACATCCTCTCCTTTTTCCGCAAGCCTGCCTCCAAAGTATCCTCCTACTGCTCCTGCACCGACAACTAATAGTTTCATATTACTCCTCCTCAAGTTGAAAGGCCGTCCCCTAAGTGCCAGGCACTCTCATCGGGACAGCCTACATTAAATTCAATAAGTTGCGAGAATCCACCCCACCGCCAGCAGAAAAATCATCCCTAAAACAAATTTCGCTGGAGCAGGCAGCTTATCCTTCCCCTTACTGTTTATTCTCGCTTCTTCCTCAGTGGTCAACCGGTGATTGTTAGGATTGCAGCATCCCATCAGGCAACGCTGTTCCAGCCAGTGATGTCCTCTTCAAGAGGAAGTGCCTGGCTACGTGCTTTGATGGCAGCTCTAAAGAACAATGCGGTAATGGCAGCCGTTATGATCGCTGCGCCAATATAAGAAACATTCAAAGGAAGTCCGAACCCGATAGCGGCGTTTAAAATGTAAGTAGTAGTCGCCATCGTCATGAAAATTCCCGGTACGATCGCAATCCAATAATTTTTCTTGGCAATGAACAAATACATTGCTCCGACCCAAAGTGCTATGACAGCGGTGGATTGATTTGCCCAGGAAAAATATCTCCATAGCAGAGTGAAATCAATTTTTGTCAGTGCAAAGGAAATGGCGAACATTGGCAAAGCAATCCATAATCGGCTGACAATTTTCTTTTGGGAATAGTTGAAATAGTCGGCAATGATCATACGTGCACTGCGGAATGCAGTGTCTCCTGAAGTAATCGGCAAGATGATGACGCCAAGAATCGCAAGCGTCCCGCCGATGGAACCAAGCATCATCGTTGAAGCCTTGCTTACGATTGCCGCAGGACCGCCTTCAGCAAGGATTTCACTCAGACCATGATAACCGTGGAAAAGGCTCATGGCCGCGGCTGCCCAAATCATCGCAATGACACCTTCTGCAATCATCATCCCATAAAAGATCTTTCGTCCTTGGCCTTCTCTTTCCGTCGTTCTTGAAATGATTGGTGTCTGCGTTGCATGGAAGCCTGACAGCGCTCCGCAGGAAATGGTCAAGAACAGCAGCGGAAAGATTGGTGCATGATCAGGATGCATATTCTTCAATGTTAGTTCTGGAATAGGTGCACCGGATATAATAAGCTTGACGCCTACTCCTACTGCACTGATCAAAAGCAAAGCCCCAAAAATCGGATAAAAACGGCCGATGATTTTATCGATCGGCAAGATGGTTGCCAAAATATAATAAACAAAAATTGCTCCCAAGATGATTCCAAGCGATAACCAGCCGTTCATCAAAGACTGCAGCAATGTTGCAGGCGATGTAACGAATACTGTGCCGACCAGAAGTAAAAGCAAAATAGCAAATGCATTGACAACATGCTTCATGAATTTCCCTAAGAACTTCCCTGCCAGTTCAGGCAAATGAGCTCCGCGGTTGCGAATGGAAATCATACCTGTTAGATAATCATGGACAGCCCCTGCAAAAATACAGCCGGCGACGATCCATATAAATGCAACAGGACCATATAACGCACCCATGATTGGTCCAAAAATAGGGCCGACCCCTGCAATATTCAGCAACTGAATCAATGAATTTTTCTTCGTATTCATCGGCAAATAATCGATGTTGTCCTGGTGTGTATAGGCAGGCGTCGTTCTCTCTTCCTTTACCCCGAAGACTTTTTCAACAAATTTACCGTATGTGAAGTATCCGACAATTAATAAAATGATTCCCCCAATAAATGTAAACATGGAATGATCCCCCTTGCTCAATTTTGAATACGCTTACATAAAGTATAAAACAGTAAATATTCAAAAATCTGAATCTTGCACCAACATGTCAAAATCCGATGATGACATGTCGGTATCATGAATTATCATGTAAAAAACATGATAAGGGGACCGTCATTACTTCAATCCAATCACTGGGTAACATCCCATTATAATTCCATTTTCGTTCGAAGACCCTTCACATAATTTCTGCTGACTGACAATTTTTCTTTTTTTCCTTTCAGCTCCAGCTGGTAAGTCCCGCTGAACCACGGTGTCAATTTCACGACATACTCCAAATTGACAATGATGCTCTTGTGAATGCGAAAAAAACAATACGGTGCAAGCCTTGCTTCAAACTCCTTCAAGGCAGTCTTCGATTCAAATAGATTCGTGTCTGTGATGATTTTCGTCACATTTTCTTCTCTGTGGATGTAGACGATATCATGAGGATGAATATAAAAAATCTCTCCCTCTGTCTCAATGCCAAGCTTTCCGGCAACTTTGGATGATTCACTGACCTCTTCTTCATTCCAGACCTGCTTCTTAACCCGTTCTAATGCTTGATTAAGCCGGGCTTCATCATATGGTTTCAACAAGTAGTCGATTGCTTCATACTGAAAGGCTTCAGCAGCGAACTGCGGGTATGCGGTTGCAAAAATGATGAGCGGCGGAGTCCTGAATCCAGTTAGCGCCTTGGCTGTCTCCATCCCATTCATCTTGGGCATCTCCACATCCAGGAATACGACCTGGGGCTGAAGCTGTAATGCTTTCATGATTGCCGCTTCCCCATTATCCGCTTCTCCGACAATTTGAATATGCTCTGTATTTTCCAATAAGTGCTTTAATTCCAATCTGCTATAGTGCTCATCATCAACGATCAATACTCGAATTGGTGAATTCATTTCTCTCTCCCCCGATGAGGTATTTCGAATGAGACCTCTGTTCCTATTCCAACAGTGCTTTCGATTTTTAATGCAGCTTCGGGACCAAATATGATGGTCAATCTCCTGTTTACATTATATAAGGCCATTCCTGACCCCTTTTCTGATTGGATGATTTCTTTGGCCAGGAATTCCTTGCGGCCGATGTCGATGCCCTCCCCATTGTCGCGAACCTTTACGATGCTCCCCTTGGCTCCATGTTTGATGCTGACTTTCAGCAAACAGTCCTCACTTTTATTCTGAAAACCATGCTTGCATGCATTTTCAACAATGGGCTGAAGAGTGAGTGGAGGGATTCGTTCTGTTAACGCTTCCTCATCTATATCATATTCAACCTGTAATTTATCGACGAATCGTGCCTTTTCGATTTCCAAATATGCTTTGACATGATTAAGTTCATTTAAGATCGTCGTTTCAACTGAAGTCGTCCCATTTACATTTTGTCGAATAAAATGAGAAAGGGAATACAATAACTTCCTAGCTTTTTCCGAGTCTATTCTGAGAAGTGAAACGATGGTATTCAGCGAGTTAAATAAAAAATGAGGATTGATCTGCGCCTGCAGCGCCTTTATTTCAGCTTCCTTTGCCAATTGGAGCGCATGGTCTGCTTCTGCCATTTCCAACTGGTTGCTCAGCAATTGGCATAATCCTGAGATCTGCTCAATGATAATGTTCGTGATATTTCTTTCAGAAGGGAAATAGACTTTGATGGTCCCAACGATATCTCCCCTTTGCTTCAACGGTGCAATGACAGCAGCTCCTAGAGGACAGTTTTTTTCTCTGCAATGAATGGTGGATTCGTTTGCTACGACCAGTTTTCCGGTCTCTAATACTTCCTTGGTGATTTTCGTCTGGATCTGAACATCAGCTTGATGGTGATCATCCCCTAATCCGAGATGGGCTAAGATCGTATGTTGATTTGTAATCGAGACCGCGCTTGATTTCATCTCATTGTAAAGAATCTTGCATACTTCCTTTGCAGAGTTTCCATCCAGCCCCTTTCTTAAATATGCGAGTGTTTTGTCCGCAATTCGAAGGGTGATTTGTGCCTGCTGTGCCCCAGCTTTTTCTTCTTCATTCACAACGTTTTTGATGACCAGCATGAAAAGAGCACACCCAACGCCATTGGCTAGAATCATTGGTATTCCAATCATCTCAACTAAAGATAAAGCTTTATGAAATGGCCGCGCCATTAGCAAGATGATGATCATTTGCAGCGTTTCCGCCCCTGCCCCAATCAAAAAGGCGACGGGAAGCTTGGTATTTCGTTGATCGCGGTGGAATGCCCCTGAGATGACTCCGGCAAAGATTGTCGCCAGCCCACATGCTTCTGCGGTGAATCCCCCAAGTGATAAACGGTGCAGACCCGCAATTAAGCCAGCACCGATCCCCACTTTATAACCTCCAAGCAAACCGGCGATGACCACGCCGATGACTCTCGAATTGGCAATTGCCTCATCTGAACTCAGCCCCGCTGCCCAGCGATTATATTCTAGTGAGTCCGTATTGAATGCAACACCAGTATAGGTACCGATGATTCCAAAAAAGCCGAAAAATATGATTGCGATATACTGATGCTTTTTATTTAATTCTTTTTGGTAGAGCATTGCTCGGAAAAAACGAAATCTGG
Source organism: Falsibacillus albus (assembly GCF_003668575.1). Lineage (NCBI taxonomy): Bacteria > Bacillati > Bacillota > Bacilli > Caryophanales > Bacillaceae > Falsibacillus > Falsibacillus albus. The sequence continues at coordinate 75,059 of NZ_RCVZ01000015.1, forward strand.
TCAATATAAAGGCGATGGTGACAATGATACCAAGCCTTTCAAGCATAGTCAGGAGTAAAATGAACAATGCAAGCCACCTCCAACCTCATATTTGCACATTATGTATGACTTATAAGCAGCTTCATAACGTCTCAATCGGAGCCATTCCATTCCGAACTCTTGTTCTTCCATTTCATCTCTACATCTATATTAGTCATTTCATTTCTCCTAATTCAAGTTAGGAATTCATTGATTGGATAAGCTATAGACAAATAGATGGAGGTGAATGGATGTTGTGGAATGAATTCAAAAAATTTGCGGTAAAAGGCAATGTCATCGACTTGGCAGTAGGGATCATCATCGGAGGCGCATTCGGAAAAATTGTATCCTCTGCAGTGAACGACATTATTATGCCCATTGTCGGCATCATGATGGGCGGCGTCGATTTTTCAAAGCTATCCTATCAATTTTATCATGCCGAAATCAAATATGGGCTATTTCTACAAACCGTACTCGATTTCTTTCTCATCGCTTTTTCCATTTTCCTTTTCGTGCACTTTTATAACCGGTTCAGGAGAAAGGAAGAGGAGAAACCTGCCGCGGCTAAACCGGATCCAAAAGAAGAGCTTCTGAAAGAAATACGGGATTTATTGAAGAATCAGAGTTCCAGTGAAGGAGGCTGAAACCCTAATCCATAAGAAATACTTTCGCTGATACAAAAAAACCGTTTGGCCAAACTGGCCAAACGGTTTTTCGTCTTAATCATGATGGGTGCTCTTCTACACCTTCAAAGTAAATATTCAATCTAAAATCCATTTCTATTTGTTCCAATTCGCACATTTTAAATGCACTTGAAAATCTATTTTCGATTCCGCTTTTCAATTCTTCGTAAACTTCTGTAGAAATGGCCGGATGAAAAGAAAATTTATGATGAAAAAGAACATCCCTGTCTTTTTCCAAAGGATTGAGCATCATATTTTGCTTTGTGGCACAGGCATTTGCCTGAGCTGCAAGATTCAATAAAAATACCTCAAAGATTCGTTCTTCACGGGCATTTAAATCATGATTGTCTTTCCGGCACTTCAGGTTAATCGTTGAAATCATTCAGATAATCTCCACCTTGTCTTTATTTTGATGAACACCTCGATATCTTTTTATTGCAGAATGATTTACACATTATGAACTCCCCCTTCCTTTAGGGACCTATTCGACTTTTTGAATAAAAAACCTTTATTTACACCCTGCAATTTACCAATTATTATGATGGCGCACACATCCAGTCATCTTTAACCTTTATATTTCCGTGAATGCCCACTTGTGTCCATCCGGATCTACCAATTCAAATTCCTTGTCGCCCCATTCCCTGACGACAGGCTTGGCAATCTTATTCCCACCTTCTTGATGATCAACAGGATCAAGTCCCTCATGCATCACACGATGGAAAAGAACATCGACATTTTCCACTGCCACATGAATCGCGGTCTTTCCAGGACTGACTTCATCAGAAGGATGAATCATGATTTCGCCATCCCCCAGCTGGAACCAATGCATTCGATCATATCCCCTTATATATTCAAACCCCGCTTTACGATACCATTCTGCTGATGCATCCGGGTCTTTAGAAAAAATCACTACATGATGCAATCCTTTATGCATGTCTCATCCTCCAGATCCAATGTCAAATTTCTATAATGGTATTGAATTCGTCAGCGCTGCCCGAAATACCTTTTTTCAGGCTTTATACCGTTTTGATTGGGACGGTCTGCAATCCCTCTAGAGTATGTATCGTCCAGTTCCATACAAAAATGAAAAACCAGCCGTCATGAGTTAACGACTGGTTTTGATAAAAGTAATGTTTTTCACTCGATCTGTTTTGGGATTAAATTCAATAAAGACAAATACCCCGTATTCTTTTTGACCTTCTTTTAACCAGAGCTTGAATTTTTCAACGTCAGTATTTTTTTTCTTTTCCCTTCCGATATGCAAGTAATCGATCACATTGGCTTTCGGATATTTTTCCTTTGTCTTTTGTACAGCCAGCCTTCCCCATTTGGCATATGGAGGTATGGGTTTTTGTGCATGGACGACAGGCATATTGACATTAGCCATCAATGAAAATGAAACGGATGAAGCTGCAAGGCATATGAGTAACCCGAGTTTAAGAAACGCACTTTTCATTGCAATTCTCCCTTTATCTCTTTTACCCATAGTGTTCTCGGAAAATCCGGATTTATCCGGGTGTCATTGATTAAATGACACCAAGAAGTTTAAGGTCACCCACTCCTCTTCATCAGTAGGCCTTAGCCCAGAAAACGAGTTTTTCAGCTTTTTCCCCGCAGCACATGCATGTATCAGCGACATGATCTTGTTGGAAAGGAATGCAGCGCGAAGTTGCGCTTGTTACTTCTTTAATGAACTCTTCACATGCCATGCTTCCGCACCACATTCCTTTGACGAATCCAGGATTATCGGTTAATGCCTGCTTCAATTCTTCCATGTTTTTGGCAACGGATGTTTTACTTTCGCAGTGTTCCTTAGCTTTGATGAATAAATTGTTTTGAATTTCCACTAATAATTTTGGAATTCTTTCAGCCAGCTCATTGATTGAAACGATCTCTTTCTCGCCTGTGTCACGTCGAGCCAAGACAGCGTTCCCTTTTTCTATATCCTTTGGCCCTATTTCCAGGCGGACCGGGATGCCCTTCATTTCATATTCATTGAATTTCCAGCCCGGCATTTTATCGCTTGCATCGATATCAACCCTAGCTAATCCCGACAATTGCTCTTTAAGTTCATAAGCCCGATCCAATACCCCTTCCTTATGCTGGGCGATTGGAACGATCATCACTTGTGTAGGAGCGATTCTTGGTGGTACGACCAGCCCTCTGTCATCACCATGGACCATGATCATCGCCCCGATCAATCTCGTCGTAATCCCCCAAGAAGTTTGATGCACATGCTGCAGATCACCATTTTGATCTGAATATTGAATTCCGAATGATTGCGCAAACCCTGTACCTAAGTAGTGGGAGGTTCCGGACTGCAATGCTTTGCCGTCATGCATCAAGCTTTCGATGGTATAGGTCGAAACAGCTCCTGCGAATTTTTCTTTTTCCGTCTTCTGTCCCTTTAAGACAGGGACTGCTAGAAATTCCTCACAGACTGTTGCATATACATCGAGCATTTTCAGTGTTTCTTCCATTGCATCCTGTTCATCGGCATGGCACGTATGCCCTTCCTGCCAAAGAAATTCGAGCGATCGCAGAAAAGGCCGTGTCGTTTTCTCCCAACGGACAACGTTGCTCCACTGGTTATAGAGCTTCGGGAGATCACGGTATGAATGTATGATGTTCGCATAGTGCTCGCAGAACAATATTTCCGACGTGGGCCTCACACAAAGTCGTTCATGAAGCTGTTCTTCCCCGCCATGTGTGACCCATGCGACTTCAGGAGCAAACCCTTCAATATGATCCTTTTCCTTTTGCAGCAGGCTTTCTGGAATGAAGAGCGGCATGTATACATTTTCGTGGCCAGTCTCTTTTATTTTTCCATCCAGTACATCACGGATATTTTCCCAAATTGCATAACCATATGGCCTTATGATCATAGAACCCCTGACGGAACCATAATCGACTAAATCCGCTTTTTTCACGACATCTGTATACCATTGGGCAAAGTCAACATCCATGGCCGTGATTTCTTCAACAAACTTCTTTTGTTTACCCATCATTTACACCCTCTATTCTTTTGATTATATGCAAAAAAGCCCCAGTCCAAAAAGGGACCGAGGCTTGGTGGTACCACCCTTGTTTACAGCAATGCTGTACACTCTTTTTTATAACGAAGCAGGCTCCGCATGTATCTTGTTTCGATACCGAACTCCGAGGCAGGTTCAGATGCAGTCTGTTGGAAACCTCTCACCAATCGGTTTCCTCTCTGGAAAAGACCCCTCATCCTACTGATCCTCTTCAACGTTTCAACATATAAAGTTTAATTTAAAATAAAATATATTCATTATGTTGGAAATTGTCAACCTTTTTTGTCAATGATCTTTACAAAAAGTAACTGATGGCCAAGCCAGCGCAAATTAAAAGTCCAAAAAAAGTATTGGTCTGGGCCGTTGCCTTCATGGCTCCCATCATTTCTTTTGGTGAAGTTTTGCCGATGAAACCGCTCACGGCATCGATTGGCTTTTTTATCGATAATAATACGAGAAATAGCCATGGACTTACTATACCGGATATGATCAAACCGGTGACCCATAGATAAGCGGCAAGGAACATTACCGCAAGAATCATGATTGCCCCTTTAGGACCTATGAGTATCGCCAGCGTCTTTCTTCCAAAATCCCTGTCACCTTCAAGGTCGCGGATGTTGTTTGACATATTGATGGCTCCAACAAGTATCGCAACTGGAACCGAAATCAATACACTCTCCCTGTTCACTACGCCTGTTTGAATGAAGAAAGAAATGAGAATGAACATGCTGCCCATGAATAGACCGGCGAGGATCTCACCGAAAGGCGTATAAGCAATCGGAAGCGGACCGCCTGTATAAAGATAGCCCACGGCCATCCCAAGAAGTCCGATCAGTGCTAGCCACCAGCTGCTGTTCATGCAAATATATACACCCAATAGTATAGAAAAACCATACATCAATAATGCCGTATTCAAGATGGTTTTTGGCTTCAGGACGCCTTTCACGATTGCTCCGCCAATGCCAACAGACGCTTCTGTGTCCAGCCCCCTTTTGAAATCATAATATTCATTGAATAAATTCGTCGCAATCTGGATGAGCAGACAAGCTGCAAGCATCGCCAGAAAAAGCCCTGCGTGGATTGTGTGGTAGAATAATGCCAAAATCGTCCCGATCAAAACAGGTACAAATGATGCCGTCAAGGTGTGCGGACGCGTCAGCTGCCACCATACCTGCCTCATATTCTGCTGTCGTGTAATTGTAGACATGCTTATCTCTTCCTTTCCATGACGGCAGATACCTTTATAAAAAAGTTTGCCTATGTATGATTTAACCATGAAATAATTGATACATTCAATATATAAGGTTAGTTTACCAAGAACAAGCTGTCACGCATTTCTCATCTATTTTTAATCGTATGTTTTAAAAAATATGATACAATGAGAAGCGTTTTACTTGACATGAAATTTATGGAGGATTCCAATGTTCAGCCAATCTTTTTTACAAATGAATACCATTTTCATCAGCATATTAATAGAAGCTCTCCCATTCGTACTGATTGGGGTTATCATTTCCAGTGTTCTGCAGATGTTTGTCAGTGAGGAAATGGTGGCGAAAATCATCCCTAAAAATAAATTTTTATCTGTATTATTAGCCGTTACTCTTGGTGCTTTGTTCCCAGGATGCGAATGTGGGATTGTGCCAGTGACAAGACGATTGATTGCCAAGGGCGTTCCCCTCCATGCAGCGATAGGCTTTATGCTTACTGGACCAGTCATCAATCCGATTGTCCTGTTCTCGACATATGTCGCATTCGGAAATAGCTGGAGCATGGTCTTGTACCGCGGCGGGATCTCTTTTCTTGTCGCCATTTTAGTCGGTGCGATCCTATCCTTCCAGTTCAAGGATTCACAATTGAAAGAAGAATTACATGACCATCATCATCACCACAATGATGGAATTTGGGGTAAAATAAAAGGGACTCTGCAGCATACGATCGATGAATTTTTCGCGGTTGGAAAATTCCTTGTACTCGGTGCCTTTGTTGCCGCTGCAATGCAGACGTTTGTGAAGACATCCACCCTGACTTCGTTGGGCCACGGTGAATACTCTTCCTCCATCGTCATGATGGCCTTGACTTATTTACTGTCCCTTTGCTCTGAAGCAGATGCATTTATCGCTTCTTCATTCAGAAGCACTTTTTCGGAAACAGCCCTTGTCGCCTTCCTTGTATTCGGACCTATGTTCGATGTGAAAAATACGCTGATGCTTTTGGGCGTTTTCAAGAAAAAATTTGTTTTTTATTTATTTACGTATGTCAGTGTACTCGTATTTTTATTGACGATTTTAATTGTTCATTGAGTGAAAGGAGGAAAATAAATTGCTGAGATTCATTGTTCTTTTGGGCTTTTCGTTTGTCTTCATGCAGCTTCATGCAACAGGCGATATTTCCAAATATATTAATATGAAATATTCATATATATCGTTCTGCACCATATTTCTCTTATTCTTTTTGACCATTATGCAGCTTTACTTTTACGCAAAGGAAGGTAAAGAAAAGGATGAAGAAGGATCTTGCAGCCATGATGCCGGCTGCGGATGCGGCCACGATCATTCCCATGATCGAAAAGGGTGGAAGTCTTGGATCGCCTATCCTATCTTGATATTTCCAGTGATAACATCTCTTTTCCTTCCGGTTGCCACACTGGATTCTAATATCGTCAAGGCAAAGGGCTATCATTTCGATGTATACAACGACGGGGACCCTTATGCCCAGCATCAATTTCTGGAACCTGACACAAGCGCATATTACGGATCTGATGGCTATTATGCCCGCATGGACAAAGCGTTGAAAAAATATATTAAACAGGATCCCGTTGTTCTGACTGACGCAAATTATTTGGAAGCGATGGAGATCATCTATAAGCATCCGGGCGATTTCATGGGAAAAACGTTACAATTCAAGGGTTTTGCCTTCAATGATAAAGGTCTGCAAAACGATCAATTATTTTTGTTCCGCTTCGGCATCATCCACTGCGTTGCTGATTCAGGGGTGTTTGGCATGCTCGTCCAATTTCCTGATGCGATGACTGTCAGAAATGATGAATGGATGGAAGTGGAGGGGAAAATGACATCTGAATTTTATCAGCCTTATAAAAAGACCATTCCGATGATAAAAGTGGATAAATGGAAGATCGTCCCGAAACCAAAGGATCCTTATGTTTACAATAATTACAAATAAATAACCATATAGGGGCCTGCCCTCTGCCATCATGCAGCCTGGGTCAGGCCCCTTTTTTATGTACTAGTCCAACTACCTGCATCGCCATTTGTTCAATACATTGACGTTCAAAAATATCGACAAAAGAAAAATAATGATGAAACCTGCACTGATTGCGATATAGTGAAGGTAGAAAGCCGCAAATGTAAATGCTCCCAACGCCATTGTGATCACCCAACCGAAAATCATGGATGCAATGATATAGGTTTTTTCCATTGTCCTCACCTCTCAATCATTTTACCTTTTATGTTAGAGATGCGCCACAATCGTTCCTTATGTAATGTTAATCTTGACGACGTTTCCACAACATGGCACCGATAGCCCCTGCAAAGGAGCCTCTATCAATAAAATGTGCCTTGTAGTCAAGCATGTCTTGGAACATCGTCAGTCTCTCTTTTAAAAAATTATTGCCGTTCAAAGTACTGCCGACAAAAACAATGTCCTTCAGTTGATGTGTTTGAGCGGCTTGAGTGGCAAGCAGGACAATCGTTTCAGCGACCATATTCATTACTGCTGCGATTTGATCTTCTTTTCGAACACCAAATATACCGCCAGGCTTACCAAAATTAGAAGCTGTCAATTCTCCCGGTATCGGGGTATCCTCAGATTCAAAAATATCCTTGACCAACAAATCCAAACGGCTTCGATCCCCATCATCCGCCATTTGGATCAGTTGATGGTAATCAGAGCTTCCGGTCAGCAGATTTCCTAATCCGACTATCGTCCCGCCACCGATGCCGCTTCCTAGCAAACGTAGCTGCTTATGTTCTGTCACCAGCTGTATTGACGTTCCTGTCCCGATCATTACGAGAATATAGCCTGCTGGTTTCTTTTGAGTTTTCATTAATAAATGATCCGTCCCTAAAGCAGTTGCTTCAAATTCCTGGATCACTTCCCCTTTCCCTAATACGGACTTTAACTTCTGGGCCTTTCCTCCGGTAAGGATAAAACGGGAACTGCCTCCCAGTATGGCCAACCAGCTTTGAAGAGAGCCGAGTTCATCATTTGCAAACATCTTTGTATGAAGATGGGCATTTTCTATATATGCAATTTTAATCAAAGATCCGCCTGCATCTATCCCGATAGTATTCATGGAAATCACCAACTATTTATTTATTCTTCATTCAGCAACTGATTATTTGCACTAAGTTCATTTTCTTTGCTATATTTCCACGTGATCATTAATGATAGAATCAATGCCTTGATAGAGCTTAAAATGATGAATGCCACAAGATAATACAATATCCCCAGCCATTGGCTCATACGATCCGTCTGTGAAAACCACCACCATACAGAAGAAAGGATGAACAATGCCGCACTGATCAAAGAACCTTCCAACAATGGTTTTTTCATCGAGTGAAAGCTATTGAAGCGGTAAACCGTCCAAATAAGAGAAAGAATAAATATGACAGGAATCACCGTGAAATACATATATAAATTCATCATTGCTCAAAAAACTCCTCCCTCTCTGCCAGATTAACTTTTATTTATTTCAGCACTGGAATTCCTTCGGGGATGTAGACTTATTTTCGGAATAGACATCTTCCTGCTCTCCATTCTTTTCCATACCCTTCTTCTTATCCATCCAAAACTTCATAAAAAAAATAAGAAACAAAGCAACGATACTGAAGACTAATACCATTTGAAGTCCCCCTTTCAGTCTCTCGCTCTATCCTATTCTTCAAACCGATGGATTATTTAGGTTTCGCTCGAATATATCGAATGGAAACGCTCCCAGTTTTCAACAAAACGTGACATGAACTCATCGAGGATCCTTCATTTTTGTGTTTTCTTGCTCTCCCCACCACCCTTTTGATTTGAAGTACAAAGCGATGGCCATTCCTACACTGAACATGAGGATCAAGGCGAATAAATAGCCATACTTCCATTTCAGCTCAGGCATAATGGTGAAATTCATGCCATTCAATCCTGCAATGAAAGTCATGGGGATGAAAATGACGCTGAACAGCGTAAGAGTCTTCATGATTGCATTTGAATGATCTGCCTTTAATGTCATTTGCAAATTGAAAATACTGTTTAAATTTTCTTTGAAGGAGTCCAATGCATTTACAACACGGGTGTAATTATTATTCAGTGTCTGAAAATAAAATCCAGCTTCCTCATTTATGAAAGGAAAATCAGACCTGCTCATCGTTTCCATTACATTCCCTTGCGCCTCAATACCGTTTCTCAATCTGTGCAGCCGGGTTTTCCAGCGATATACTTTCCTGGCTATTCGATTATCAAAAGGCCGATCGAACACATTGCGCTCTATTTCTTGAATTTGGTCCGCTATCCGATCGATCATTTTCAAATCCCCCATTGTCACCTTTGTGAATATTTGGAACAGAATTTGCCCGGTATGGGACATATACTCTGGGTGGACAAGGAAATCACTTTTCAGCTGCTCAAGCAACTCGATGCTTTGCTCTTCCTTTGTAATCACATAATTTTCCCCAACCAAAATCGACAATTTAGCTTCGGTATAATCCTCTTTTATGGCAAAAAGCGACACCACCGCTTCATGCTTGAACACATCCACTTTTGGAATCTCACTAAACTCCTCCAATCCTTTTTTGGCAAGTGGATGGATTTTCAATTCATGCAGTAAAGTATGGAAATCATGTTTCTTATCGGGATTGAAATGAATCCAAACGATATTTCCTTCTAATGCTGGAAGTGCCATCTGATCAACTTCACGAACCTGTTCATTTTCAGATGAGTAAATAAGCATAAATGAGGTTCCTCTCAAGAATGTTTTTTTCAGTATTTGTTAGATTCATTGTGGATATACAGTAGATGACTGCAATCCAACCCAATACTATGGGCTTTGTTAACACCGCTGTTGATTTCCGTGCAAGTCTTCGCTTACCGCGAGGCGGGCGGCGAGCCTCCTCGATGCGCTGCGTGGTCTCACCTGTCTAGCTCTGTGGCTTAGGGGCTCGAGGTCATAAGTCGATTCTGTCAAAAAGCAAATGACGCCTTTCCGTCAGATTCGCCTTATGCTTGTCGCCCCTAGGCAAAGCCCCGCCGCTTTTTGAACTGTCCCGCTAATATCGCCGGAGTTTTCGTCTTGCACTCCAATCAAAGGCTGGAAATGGACTAATATCAACACCAAGCTTTAACAGAGGCAAACAAAAAAACCGCCAGTCGCTGGCGGTTCGTTGATGAATCTAATAGGCAAGACCGACGGATTGTCTAATAAATTGGCGGTTTTGGAGCTCTCTTGTGAAAAAGTGTGCGACATCAGCTCTGGAAATATTTCTTCCGCCTTCCGGTATGCCTTCCGCTTTAGTTCTATAATGAGCCGTCAGTTCTTTTTTGGTCAACCCCATCGGGCGTGCTGCCGTCCATTCAAAGTCCGATTGTGCAAGCTGATCTACCGCTCGGCGATGGTCTTCCAGTACATTTTTTAAAATTTTCTGGGCGAGCCAGCCCGTTATGCCTGGAATTTCTTTGTAAATCCCTGCAGAGGCCATATACAGAATACGATTCACATTATGCTGTTTCATGCCTTCAATGATATTTGAAGTCATTTGGCTAAGTTCAGTTGTTTTCCCCAATCCATGTGCACCGAGGCACGAGATGACCACATCATGCCCTTCGATGGCTTTGGCCGCGTCATCAAATTTCAAAGCATCTCCCTTGATGATTTTTAGCTGCTCATAGGAAATCGTTAATTTTTCTGGATTTCGAACGAATGCGGTCACTGAATGGCCTTCCTCCAACGTTTGCTGGACAACATGTTCACCAGTCCCGCCGCTTGCCCCAAACACAATAATGTTCAAGATCAATCACCTACACTTTTGGAGTTTTATATCTTCCTCATTTAATGCATATTTAGGAATGGCGATGCTGCTAATATCGCTAAAAAATTCCTTCACTCTAAAAAAGATGAAATAAAGGTACATTCGACAATACAACACTCAGTTTTATGTAATCTTAACAAAATCTAAAAACTTTTTCACCTTTGGAGATGACTATAAGCGCATGAGGAAAGGCAACTCCCAATATATGGATGGTGCCTGTTGCTTCTAAAGAAAAACGAATTCAGTCCGGCTTCCGTTCTGGCTGCTGATGACTTCCAGTCGGGCATCTATACGTTCCTTGAGCTCTGGGACGTGTGATATGACACCGACGAGGCGTCCACTGCTCTGGATATCCATCAATGCCTCGATGGCGTTGTCAAGGGATTCCGGATCTAAGGTTCCAAAGCCTTCGTCTATGAACATGGTTTCCAATGAAACTCCGCCGGCGTGCTGCTGTACGACTTCCGCCAATCCTAATGCAAGCGAAAGGGAAGCCTTGAAACTTTCTCCTCCAGAAAGCGTTTTGACGTGTCGCTCCTGGCCAGTATACTGATCAAAAATGAGGAGCTCAAGTCCGCTTTGCACATTCCCTTTGGAACGGTCCGTTTTCCTTAACAACTGATATCGTCCGCTTGTCATCTTGGACAGCCTTTCATTGGCGATCCTCAGGATTTCGTCTAAGAATGAGGCAAGTACAAACCTTTCAAACGTAATTCGATACGTATTTTGCCCCCTCGCCATATCAGACAAATGACCGATCAATTGATAGCGCTGTTCCGCATCCTTAATACTTTCGTTTATTTGCTGGACATCTTTCAATATCGCTTTATTGTCACGAATTCGAATGACTATGTTTGTATGGGCATCCAGTTTTTCCTGAAGAATAGAAGTGATTTCCTTCATCTTTAACTGAAGTTTTTCCATATCTGGAGGATCTACCTCTTTTAAAGACTGTGACAGTTCATGGAACCGATCCGTTACGGATCGCAGTTCCTCTCCAAAGTTTTTCACTTCTTCCTCCAAAGATTGAATGCCCTTTTCCGACATTTTCGATTCGCTGTATTCCTGATAAGAAGCAAATCCTTGATTTTCCATCATTGTTTTAAAGCTTTCTCTTTCAGCTTTCAGATTTTCATCTGCCTTGTTCACCAATCCCAACATCTGTTCATGTCGGGAATGCATCCCTGAATATTGCTCTTTCAATTGTTGGAAGGAAGATCTTGCGTCCTCAAGTGCCTTTTCCATTTTTTTCAGCCGATCATTCACTTTTGTCCATCTATCCTCGTATTGGGATGTTGACCGCAGCTCTTCCGGTATCGAACTTTTCATCCTATGAAGCTCGGTCCTTTTTTCGATGAATCGCTCATTAATTTGGTTGGACTCTCTTTCCAATTCTTTTTGGGAACCTTCCACTTCAAGGCGCTCAGCATCGTTGGAGGATACCATTTTTTCCAATTCTTCTTCATGAGAAAGAACATCCTGTAGGTAGTGGATTTTTTGTTTCAGGTCTTCGTAATTGGAAGCTATTCCGTTTCGATGGGCGTCCAAGAACTCTGCCTGAAAATTGGGAATGGATTCTTTGATTTCGTTTTCAAGCTCGAGCACCTGCAGCTGAATCATCTCAGCCCTCGACTTAGCTTCGTATAAAGTGGTCTCTATTTGAGCCCTTTCTTCCTCCAGTTTAGAGACTGCTTCCTTTGCCGATTTCAAATCTTGTTCCGAAGGCAATTCTTGATTCATTATCGCAGGCAATGGATGTTGCTCGGAACCGCATACGGGACAGGCTTCCCCTTGTACGAGTTGATGCGCCAGAATCCCAGCCTGTCCTGTACGCCATTTCTGATCAATCGCTTCATAGCCGCTCTTTGCATCCATCAGTCTTTCCTTTACTTGCTCGAGCAGTTTATTCTGCTTATTTAACTGCTCCTTTGCTTGCGAATCTTTCTCGAACAGGACCGATAATTTATCAAGCTGGAGGAGCTGCATTTTGATTTTTTCTTCGCTTCTTTCAAGCTCCAGCTTTTCATACTTCGCTTTTTCAAGGTGCTTCTTCTTTTCCTGCAATTCCTTTTTGAATGCTTCATTCTTCTCAAGAATATCGTTGTTTTTGTACATTTGCTTTGCCATTTCCTGCTGCTTCAATTGCAGTTGAGCGGTTTGTTTATTTAAGGATTCAAACGCAAAAACATCATTTTTTATATTGGCTAACAAGTTGATTTCTTCAGCTGTTTTTTTTCTGACCTCATCTTTGTTGATTTCTTCTTCGAAAACCTTCTCTGCTTGTTTTAAATGAGTTGAAAGCCCCTCTTTTTTCTTAATAATCATTTGAAGGTTCTCTTTCGCATCGTCCCATTCTCTGCGAAGACGGTGGCATAGCTCCTCTTGCTGATGAAGCAATGCTGCTTTATATGCTTTAGTTATCGCCTTTTTCTTCTCTTCAAATATTTCTTTGTGCGAATCCAATTCCTGCTTCCTATCCTCTAGTTCTTTCTTTGATCGGAACTGTCGCAGGACGGATTCTGCCTCAATCAGTTTTTTTTGCCAAGCATCCCGCTCTTTTTGCTGAACATCCACCTGCTCATGCAGTTCGGCCATTTTCTGTTCCATGGCTTCTATCACATCGAAAAGAATGGTAAGGATCATCTGGTCATTCGGCGTTTCCAATGCGATTGCAGACTTGAGGTCTTCATTTCCTTCAACATGGATTTGACGGAGCTTATTGGTCCGCTCAATGACCTGTCTTTCAACAATTTTTTTTAATTCACCCGCTTCTTCTTTTAATTTATCTTCAATCTTTTTATAAAATTCGGTATGGAAAAGGCGCTGCAGGATGAGTTCTTTATCTTTGCTGTCTGAGACCAAGAGCTTCCGGAATTCACCTTGAGGGATCATAAGGATCTGCCTGAACTGATTGAAATCGAGTTGAATGATCTCCTTTATTTTCTCATCAACTTCCCTTACGTTTGCACCTAAAAGCTTTTGATTCCCATCCCCATCAATGATATACAGCTCCGCTTTTGCTCCGACAGTGGTAAAACCCTCACCACGTTCTTTTTTCTTTTCCTGTTGAGGGGACCGTTTGATGAAATAAGTCTCGTTGCGAAGAGAAAATAATAAAGAAGTTTCGGTCAGCATTGAATCCTCTGCAAATTGGCTTCTTAAGTCCGCTCCGCTTCGATCCTCTCCACTCGCCCTTCCATAGATGGAAAAGCTGATGCCATCGAAAATGGTCGTTTTCCCCGCACCTGTTTTTCCTGAAATCACAAACATTTTACGATTTCCCAATTCTGTAAAGTCAATGGTTTCAGCACCTGCATATGGACCGAAAGCCTGCATGGTCAATTTCATCGGTCTCATTTCGCTGCCTCCTCTTTCTGAGCCTTTGTAATAATATCAGCAAGTATCAGCCTTTTATCTTCATTAAATTCAAGCGATGTCATTTCATGGTAGAAGCTTTCGAATAGCTCCAGCTCAGATTTTTTCTCACTCTTCACAGATTGGAAGAATTGCTTTTCCTTCATATCGAGCACATCTATCTTGCGCTCCAAGTGCAAGATATTTGGATATACCTGTCTTAATTTGTTAATTGGATCAATCAATGCACCTTCATCACGGAGAGTGATTTTCAAGTAGTCATCTGATTTCTGCGCTTCATAAACTGATGGATCGAGCAACTCTTCTAAATGCCCCTCCAACTCGCGCATATCCCGTTCCGGTTTAAGGACCCTTTCCTCGATATTGATTTCACCATTTTCAGATACCTCTATTAAAGAAACGCTTTTTCTTTGCTTCGATTCAGAAAAAGAATATTTTAATAGTGAACCTGAATATCGGATGGATTCGTGCTTCAATGCATCCGGACTATGTAAATGGCCCATGGCTGTGTAGGAAAAGGGTGCGAATAAATCAGATGTGACACATCCCGATCCCCCCACCGACAATGTTCTTTCGGAGTCTGTTTCTTTTCCTCCCAATACAAAGGCATGTCCTACAAATATATTCGGTTTGTGTGGGTCAAGATTCTCTTCTATTTTCCCTATGATCGCTTTCATTGCATCTTGGTGGCTATGGATCGTATCATCCTCAAGAACCTGTCTGACAAGTCCGGGTTCTGCATATGGGACAAGATAAAAATCCGCGCCGTTCAAATGGACAGGGCTGAAATCCTTGGACAATTTTCCTTTTAAATAAAATTGATTATGGCGGTACCAAGAGGAACCAAATGATAATCTTTCCGCACTATCATGATTGCCTGAGACGGCGATGATCGGGGTCTCTAATTCCACATTGATCTTGAATAATATCTCATCCAGTAAATCAACCGCATCCGTAGGCGGGACAGACCTGTCATATAAATCACCTGCAATGATCACCGCATCTGGTTTTTCCTCTTCTACAAGACGGACGAATTGCTCCAGGACGTATCTCTGTTCACTTGTCATATATACACCATGTACCAGCTTTCCAAGATGCCAATCAGCTGTATGGATAAACTTCATTTCTTTCACCTCATTCATCGAATATCAACGTTTCTCTATTATATCAAACTCTCATTTTCCTGAGAAAATGAGCGAATCACTGGAAAAACCTGAAAAAAAGAAAATTAAAAAAACATTATTTATGTCCAGGTGATTTTAGATTCAATAGTATGACTCCAGCAATGATCAATGCAATTCCTGCAAGACTGGCCGGACTGATTTTTTCCTTCCATACCAGGACACCGATGACGACGGTTGCAGCAGTCCCTACCCCGGACCATATTGCATAGGCGACACTGAGCGGAATGACTTTCAAAGACATTGAGAGGAAAAAAAATGCGGAACCAAAACCAATGATCACCCCGATTGCAGGGAACGGCTTTGAAAAACCTTCTGATGCCTTTAGCATTGATGTACCGAATAACTCTGATGCAATGGCGAGCGCCAAAAATATGTATGACTTCATGGTCTACCTCCAAGCTGCTAATCTCTTTTTTTGATATCATAGTCAATTTCTAAAAATTCCACTCCGAATATCCACATTCGATGAATGGCCACCAACTCAGATTTGGATTTATTTAATATATGAAATGACTCCTCAAGGGGCAGTTTTATTTTGATGAAAGGCAATGCTAAATAAATGCCTTCGTCACCGTACGCACCGTTTCTGGAACGGCTGCTCAGGAACAGTCCATTCTCCTGGTTTCTGGGCAACAGAATTCCGGTCATGTTTGAAAATGGAAGCGGCAGTGCAATATTCATATAGGTTTCACCATTATGCATATGCTTTGAATATATGGCCACAAAAATGGTTTCACCATGTTGATTTTTTCTGACCCAAGCCCTTGGTGATTCCCTTCCATCTTTTCTCTCCGAAATACCGTAGATTTTGCCTCCCATCCTTGTTCTTGATTCGGATAATGGGAGATTCAACTGTTGGACAAATGTGCTGAGAAGGCGGTAAAAAAACGCCAATGGTTTAAACCAGCTCTTCCACCTAACCCTTGCAGATAATTCGTATGATCCAGTGTTTTCATAGAATTGCCTGATAGCTGATGAAACAGCTTCTGCATCGAACCAAGGGGATTGATAATCGTGCAATGAATCAATCAACCCCAACCCTTGCCGATCATCAACAAGGGAATATCGAAACAGATAACCCTCACCAATTTGCCCTCTTCCCTTGATCCTGCTCATAGGAATGTCACGGAAGCGAAAAGATGCTTCAGGTCTTTCAATGAGCCATCCAGCCAGTGCTGGCAAGACCACTCCGCATGCGTTTACCGCCCCATGGATCCATATCATTTGATTAATATCCAAATAAACCATATCACTTACTCTTCCAAATGCATATATCATTGAAAAGGAAATGGTTGCCATCAGGGAGATCGAGGAAAGGGATAAGAGGAATTTGGCAATTTTAGATCTAAATGCGGTTTTCATCATCAGCATGCTGTAGACATAAAGAGCGAATGCATACAGGGCGACGGACATGAACTCTATGATCCGTGAGTATGTGATCCCTGCGGCAATCAGCATCGGACCAGCACAGATCATCGTCACTGAAAATAAAAATAATCTTCCCTTTACCATTTGTTTCCTTCCCAGCAAGCCAGCAGAAATAGGAAGGACGAATGCCGAATAATGAAAATGGATGGCTGTCAAAAGGATGGTAAGTGAATCAAACCCCATTACGCGCCATTTGGCTTCATAAGCAAGCAGCCAGAATCCTCCCAATGCCAGGTAGATGAATCCTATATCGATAGAGGCTTCTTCCAAATATCTTGTTCCCCTTTTCAAAAGGTTCCCTAATCCACAAATGCATATGAAAGCAGTAAAGAACGTCCAGATCAGAACCCAATATGTCTGCCCGAATGCTAGCACCAATGCAGCGCCTATTGCAGAAGGAAGATACAGAACACGAAGAAAGAGATTGTATATACTGCTTTTTTCATTAAGCAGCATTAGTACAAGCGGCACAAAGACGAAAATTGAAGCGCCCAGCAGAATTTCCAGAACCAGCAAATCTTTCAATCTAAAGGCAAGTAGGCAGAGAAAAATACTGATCCCTACAATAAGGTTCATCAAGAAGATCGCTCCCCTTCCGATGGACGGAACATTCCATTATAGGATAAAAGTGTCCCAAATATCGGATTTGTAATGTGAACTTCAATTTCAAAACACTTCAAGCTATCGTTGTAGGATTCTAGAATGGTAGCACATCCATAGAACCAACGAAGAATGGGCAGATCCCGCCCCAATATCCTGATATATTGTTTTTGGGACTGAAAATGGATGGAACCATTTTCAGTGACTTCCACCGATAATGTAGAAACAAAAAAACTCGGTTCCCCAAAATAATCCACAATTTCTTCATCTCGCTCTCCCATTTCCATTACTGCATCGAAATGCCTTCTCTTGTTCCCAAAGATAAATTCTCTGTTCCAGACAACTGCTTCCTTGTCTGAAACATTCCGAATCACGCTGTTTTCAATCCGGAAAGGGATGTTGCGGCCACGTTCTGGAAAGAGCATCTTTAGCTTGATGCCAAATCTAAATAGTTGGCGTATTAAAAAATGACCGCCGGTGATTTCTTTCATCACACCAGCTGCAGTGAATCTTTTCGTCCCAGTTAAACGGTATCTCTCCTGCAGTCTTGGATGCAGGCGTTGATAGTTATCTCCTAAAATTTCCTCATAAATCGATGTCAAACCTAAACTCCCTTTCTAAATTGTTCCTTTTGGCGTTTGCAATTTTCTACTGAAGGATGCACGCTCGATGAAACCAGTCCGATTATGGTACAAATAATAAGTAGGCCATTTAAAACAACGGGATTAAATGGGTGGACAAAAGAGGACGGCGATGCCATACCAGCAGACACAGTCAGCAATACTATTATTAAGATATGGAAAAGAAAAAGTTTATCCTTTTTAAATGGTAAAAGCCAGCATAATCCAAAAATCACTTCCAGCATGCCGATCAGATGCACCAATGATTGATTAAAATTATGGTCGCCGATCAATGAAGACAACCAATTTATTTCTTGCGGATGGGTATATATAAGTTTTGGTATGAGTCCTTGATAAATCCAGACGAAGGAAAAAGCTAAACAAACGAGCCAGTAGACAAGATAGGTTTGCAGAATCTGTTTCGGATGAACTTTTCTTTCCAGCCAAATCCTTAGTGCATCAAAGCTCCAAGCAGTCACCCAACCCATCAATGGCCGAAATATCAATCGATCAAAGATATCTCCGATCCGTCCAAAATTCGTTACATAATCATATTGGGTCTCAAAAAAGATTCCCTTTGGAGTTTCTGAATACTTCCAATACCCCCTTCCCTCCTTAATTAGCGATAAAGGATTGTCCGTCCAAAATCTTAATGAGGAAACTCTTATTCCATCCTTCTCTATTTCGCCAACTGTCTCCCCATTACCGGTTATAGAGAGACCAAACCCTATATTGGTCTTGTATAGAAAACGTTGGACATCATTAACTTTGTCCATGTATGAATATCACTGAATCTCATATCCCATTCTGTATGAAGGTCAGGGGATTGAGTATATTCCCATAAATTTTCCATGGTTGTATCCATATGGATGCCAACATAAATTGGAGATCTTTTTTTCAATTGGAGACTCCTTTTCTAGAAATTGTATATCGGTACTAGTATACTAAAAATATACATTTTTCGGGCATTTTTTATAGGAGATGACACTTTTTGAAGGTTGAACACAGAAAAAAGAAGAGTTGGATTCGTTCTTTAGTTAAGGATGGAATTATTGATATATTCTTCGATGGTTTATTAGAGGTGTTATGGTTGATGGTCCGTGGAATATTCCGTTTCATAATCAAAGTATTCGATAACTAGCTGATAGGGATATCAATGAAAAAGACCCAGCAGCCTCCATCCCTCAAATGCTGCTGGGTCTTTTTCATTTGCCTGCTGTGACCTTTTCGAAGTGCAGTTTTTTTCCATCCATCAAGTATTGCAGGGCTGTCCTAAATGTTGAATGGGCTTTAAACGGAAAATCAATCCCGGAATGGACAATATCCTTAATAATTTTTGGCGAAAAACCTACATACATCGGCTCGACGCCCATCAATTTCAATGATGCAGAAAGATCAGCGACCTCTTGTGCAAGCCTCCCATAGCCAAGCTCTTCTACCTCATTTGAACCGATACCTGTAAAATCAATGATCGCTGCATCAATATCCGTTTCATAAACAGACTTCAAAATCTTCTCACGAATGTTTATTAATCGGTTTTCATCAAGCCTCCCTGTTAACGGGACTAGGATGGTATTCGGAACGATTGATGGGATAATGGGTGCAGAAATCTCCTGAAGTACTGCTTCATAATACTTTACTTTCTCTTCAAGCTCTTTCACATATTCTGACTTTTTCAATGTTGATGCCCCTTTTTCGCTAATAAAATCAATGGGTTGTTTTCGTATTCTTTGCTCTTTGTCTAACATCATTATAGCACCCCCTTAAACAAAGGTATAAAAAATATCTTGTTTATCTCCAGTCCCACCTACTTAAATACCACCAATTCACTTCAAATAAACTTAATGAAGGAGGCATTCAGAAATTTCTGCATGCCTCCCTGATTGTTAAATTCCTTTCAGTTGATCAGGTAAACTCAAGATTGACTGAACGACTGCATCCAATTTGGATTCTATTCGATAAAGAAGATACAGTGTTACGACAATCGGAAATCCAACTTCATTGATAAAAGGAATCCATTGATCCATTTCTTTCCCTCCTTTCATGATCATTATCGATTTTCAATACACTCGCTGCTTTAAATTGAAGGCCGAGTAAAGCTGATTTTTGCGGAAAGATGCTCTCTTTCCACTCCAATCAAAATCAGATGATAAAACAATCCCCTTTAGATTACTGCAGATTATAAAAAAGGGCCTGTCCAAGTGAACAAGCCCCCTGCATATTAAACGATTGTATAATCCGTTACATTTCGCTCAACAACCCTTGCTCCTTTTACAGCAGAGTACGAAGCATCTGTGCTTGTAAAGAAAACGTCTGCCGCGATGATTTGATCCATGGATTGTTTGACTTGGACTGTATCGATGGGTTCAATCGGATCATCGATCGAAAGTTTCGCCGTTTTTCCATCACTTGTGAGGAATTGAAGTTCCAGCGCCTTTGCCATCTTATCACCTCCTTAAGAATTTTTTTCATTTCTTAGCTTACGGTTGAATGTTATAGCGGTCGTCTCGTTCAACCACGACAAGGTTTTTTGAACAAAGAGCCCTCAATGCTTGCGCTGCTTGATCAAGCTGGTCCGGTGTTGAAGCCATTCGGATGTTGCTATAAGTTTTGCTTTCTAAGACCGGCTTCCCATCCTCGTCCAGTCCTCCATCAAAAAACAGCTTCATTTTGGTATCTTTTAATAATGACTGAGCCAACGTCCTCACCTCCCTTCACCCTCTATATGGGGTAGGAGTAAAAAAAGGGACACCTCTTTACCAAAAGTTTCGTTATAATAAAATTATTGATTACCAGATATATGAAGTGAATCTATTATTTGTAACGATCTAGAAATTGTTTTTATGGAATTAGGAGGTAGACATACGTGATTGAAGTGGACAAAATTCGGAAGGATTACAGGATTTTCGAGCGTGACAGCGGTCTTAAGGGTGCAGTGAAAGCATTATTCAAGAGAAAATATGTAACCAAGGAAGCTGTCAAAGGCATCAGCTTTTCTATTTCTAAAGGTGAGATCGTCGGCTATATCGGTTCAAACGGCGCTGGTAAATCGACTACGATAAAAATGATCAGCGGCATCCTGACACCTGACAGCGGAGAAGTCAGGGTGAATGGAATCCTTCCGTATAAAGAACGAACAAAAAACGCCAAAGAGATAGGTGCAGTTTTCGGACAACGTTCTCAGCTCTTTTGGGATATTCCGGTTCAGGAATCTTTCGAGCTTCTGAAGCACATTTATGAAATCAGGGATGATATTTTTGAGAAGAATGTGGATCATTTCAAAGAAGTACTAGATTTAGAACCTCTTCTTTCTGTTCCTGTCCGGCAGCTTTCACTCGGACAAAAAATGAGGTGTGAGCTGGCAGCAGCCTTTCTACACAACCCATCTGTTGTATATTTAGATGAACCGACAATCGGACTTGATGCCTCGGTTAAAATAAAAATCCGCGAATTTATAAAAAAGATGAACCGGGAACAGCAGACAACCATCATCCTTACCACTCATGACATGCAGGACATAGAAGAATTGTGCAATCGCATCCTTATAATAGATAACGGCTCGCTCATCTATGATGGAAGCCTTCTCGAGCTTAAGACCAGCACCAAATATAATCGGATTGTACAAATGGAAATTGAAGACGGCAGTCGTTTTACCCTCCCAGCAAAGTTAAAAGGGATTGTCCTGGCCGAAGAAAAAAATGATCCTGCACACCTGCTTCTATCATTCAACAGCTCGAGGATAACAGCAGGAGAAATCATGAAAGAAGTGATGGCTGTATACACAGTAAAGGACTTCACTGTCAAGGAGCCGGGAATCGATGCTGTCGTCCAGGAAATTTATGAACGGGGGATGGCTTCATGCGAAAATACTGGGAGCTATTAATCTCACAGATTAAAGTGGACACTGCCTATATAGCCTGGTACTGGGCGGATATGTTTTCTTCCATCCTGAGGCTCTTCATCATGTATTTTTTCTGGGCGGCCGTCTTTCAACACAAGCATGACCTTTCTGACATATCATTTGAATCGATGATTACATACGTCGTCCTGGCGATGATCATGGAAAGCTATATCACAGGTGCTGGAACGATGCTCGCTCATAATATCAAAAATGGCGACATAGCACTTGAACTCTTAAAACCTTATGATTATTTGACAAAATTGCAATTCATGGATTTAGGTTCAAAAGTGAGCGGATTTGTGCGAGCTTCCATCCCCGTGTTTCTTCTAGGCTTTTTTTTCGCAGATGTTCAGCTGCCAGCAACACCAGGTGGCTTTTTGCTTTTTATCATTAGTTTCATGATTGGAATATGTATTGGGGCGCAAGTCGATTTAATTATTGGTGTTTTTGCCTTTTGGACGGTAAATATTTGGGGTCTGAGAGTATTAAGGGAGGCTGTTGCCAAGTTTTTCTCAGGTGCACTGGTACCCTTGACCTTATTTCCTGATTGGTTTCAAGCCATCAGTCAGTACCTTCCTTTCCAGTCCATGATTTATGTACCAGTCGCCATCTACACTGGCCAAATCCCGGCGGGAAAGGAAGCATATCTTTCCGTGCTCACCCAATGTGTATGGTTAATCATCACCTTTATTTCTGTAAGGATCATATGGTCTCAGGCCATTAAAAAAGTAACAATATTCGGAGGATGACTATGTGGCAAAAAATTAAACGGTACAGTTTTCTCTACACAAAGTATTTCACCAGCCATTTAAAAGTGATGTTGGAGTATAAAGGGGACTTCTTCATCGGTATGCTTTCGGTCCTTGTTCAACAACTTACAGCCATTTTCTTTCTCAAGATCGTATTCGATCACATCGAGGCATTGAAAGGCTGGACCTTTTATCAAATATTATTTATCTATGCGGTCGCATTCCTGGGGAGAGCTGTTCATCATATCTTTTTCGATAACCTTTGGACAGTGGGCTGGCAATACATCCGTTCAGGGACGTTTGATCGATTGCTTCTCCGCCCTGTGAATCCATTATTTCAAATCATTTCAGAAAGGGTCCAGCAAGATGGATTTGGGCAGCTCCTGATCGGAATTTTCATATTGCACACTGCTGCCAGCCACCTTCACATTCAATGGGGAGTTAGCTCGGTTTTTATGCTGCTTCTATTCATCCTCTCAAGCGGGATAATCTTTGTCGCTATTAATTTATTTTTTATTACATTTTCATTTTGGATGATTGATAGTTTGCCGCTCGTTGTGTCAATGTTTCAGTTCAGCGATTTTGCCCGTTACCCCGTCAATATCTATCCAAAAGCAATTACGTTGATTATTACATGGATCATCCCATATGGATTTACAGCATTTTATCCAGCTGCCTATTTCTTCGAAAATCAGTATTACTCCGTTTTGGCTCTGCTGACACCAGTTGTTTCACTAATTACGATGGTGCTTTCATATTTATTTTGGAATCGAGGAGTAAAGAGCTTTTCAAGTACAGGGAGTTGAATCTTAAATAGTACAGTCACCTATCTGGATCCATTATTGTTTTCAAGCAATACTATATTCACCACTCTTTTCTTTGGATGCACTCCATGTCTTTTTTCGTAAGGCTCTTTTCTCACGCTTTGTTGCTTTAGCGAATAAAGTAGGATTGTTTAGGCAAAGTTCCAACTTTAAAAAAGCGTAGATAGGCAGAAAAGAGCTGGATAACTTTCATTGAACGAACAAAGGACGTAGCAAACTTAATCGAACAACCGCCTTATACCTCCTCGTTTCGCAACGGGGTCTCGCACCTTCCCCATAAATCTACATCAAATTATTACTGTTAACAGCAACAATCTTTTTGATAATCGGTGCAGATACCCGTTTGTCTATATAAATAAAAAAGGTTCAACGTCAAATGTTGGGGTGATGTGAATTTTGCTTCACCCTTATCCAATATGTGAA